>DATJMX010000045.1 GCA_035508495.1 Candidatus Binataceae bacterium | reverse complement strand
GCAGCACGTCCCCGATCTCGTCGAGCGACGCACCCTTGCGGAGCATCTCAGTCGCTAGACTGTGGCGCAGCAGGCGCGAGCCGACCCACTTCTGAGGAGGATTCATGCCGGTCTTAGCGAACGCCTCCCGCAGAACGCTGTTTATGATCTGTCCATCCTTGAAGGGCACGTGCGGTCCTTGCTCCGAGACGAACAGTACACGAGAGACGCCAGCACGCCCGTTTCTGAGGTAATCCACGATCGCTTCGCCCACGTCTTTGGGAAGCGGCATGCGGTCGTGCAGCTTGCCCTTGCCGCGGATGAGGATTTCGCCGGCGCGCCAGTCGATATCCTCAAGCTGGATGGCGATAACCTCGGGAGCGCGCAGTCCCAGCCGCGCCATGAGCAGCAGCATCGCGTAATTGCGCCGCCCAATCGCGTGGTCGGTTCGCACCGACTCGATCAGCCGTTCGATCTCTTCCGATTTGAGAGAGCGCGGCAGATGGTCTGAGCCAGTGGCGACGCGCGGCAGGCTCAGGGCGAGGTCGCGCTTGGTCTTGCCGCTCCAGAACAGGAACTTGAACAGGCTCCGCAGATGAGACGGCAGCGCTTTGCGGCGGCGCGCCTTTGCTCCTGCTTTGAGCTCGCGCAGGAACGCAACGATATCGTCCTGCGTGATCGCCCTCAGGTCGCCCAGCTTTTCGCCGAAGCGAAAGCTCAGGAACCGTTCCCCGTAGTACAGGCTGTTCCTGACCCTGCCCTCGGCCAACCCACGTTGCCGGCGCAAGTAGGCTTCGTATTCCTCACGCAGGCGTTCCCGCGCGGTTAACCTTTTAGCCGGCGATTGCCAGACCGCCGCGACACCCGATTCGGCGAGATGCTCCATGAACCGCGTTACGCAAAACTCGCCCCAGCTACGAGCGTATTCGGGAGTGGATCCTACTACCGAGCGCTGAAGGCGCTCTGTGATCGCGCCGTCCAAGCTGCCAATCCCCAGCCGTCGTTTTTCGATTGCCGCGCAGAAGCTTTCTGTCACCGATCCGTACTGGCGCAAGCTCCAGCGCGAGTAACCTTGCGCGCGCAATCGTTCCAGAAACGCTTTGCGGTGAGCCCACGGCCACTCCGCCCCATCAGACCCTTCGCCTAAAGCAACCCTCGCCAATGTCATTTGCCTCTCCTTTCGTGTTGGCGAAAGGCGAGGCCACTGGTTTCGGAGGATCGGATCTTAAGCGAATCAGACGCGCTTCGTCGCATCCCGGTTTGATCGCGGCGCAACCCATCGCGTGTGGGAGTACCAGATCGCGCCGATCAGGCGAGTCGCTAACCGCCAGCAACTCCCCATCCCCGGCGCAGCCGCCAAGGCTATAGAACAAGTCTCGACCCGGCGTCGAATCCGAAAGGTCCGAAAATGAACAGCCGAATTATGCCGACGATCGAATTATGCCGTTTTTTTACGTACACGGCGGATCGTTAGGTCACGGGCGTGACTGTCCGCATAACAAAGCCCGCGGCAGGCGACCGAATCCGGTGCGCCATCAGAATTGGCCTAGGTAACGGCGAAGACTCGTCGCGGATCGAATGTGAATGGTGGCTTTCATGTTCGATTTCAGCCTGTCCCATTTTCCTGCTGCCCAATTGGCAACCCGGAACTACGTCACACCGGCGGGCAGTTGTCGCGGATGAAGGCGCGGTAGAAGACGCTGATCTCGTAGTAGTTCTCGTAGACGCGAATCAGGCGCGCGTAACGCTCGGCCTGTTCCGGACTGAACTCGCCGATGCGCCGATGCTCTTCGGTCCAGTATCGTGCCACCGTGCCGAATTCGCTCGATGGCAGGAGCGAGCCGATTGGAATGCCGCTCAAGTGATCATGTAGAGCATCGAAGATGTCGTGCCAACCGCCGACGACACCTGGCTTCCACGGTGCGCCACGAACTGGGAGATCGCCACCCAAGTACTCGGACGGGCTCTCGGTGTATGCGAAATCGGGCGCGAAGTGTTGCCTGAACACCATGCGCGTTTCGCCCTTGAGCTCGGAGAGTTCGAACTGAAACCAACCCTTCTCAGTGCCTTTCCTTGCGTTGTCGTATCCCGGTCCGCCACTGAAACGGATCAGGCGCGGCGGGTCGATCGCCACGATCTGGCCAGCAAAGTCAGGTTCGGCCCCGCCAAAGGCGTAGGCGCCCCCGGCTTTGAGTTCGATTGAGCCAGGAATGAACCAGATGCCGAATTCCTGCGGATCGGTGATCGCGCGCCACACCCGCTCGATCGGGTGAGCGTAAGTGCGCACATATTCGATCGTCCAGCGATCGATGAAGCGTGGAAGGTCAGCGTCTTTTATCTTTTGCATTTTTCGCCTCTCTTTTCTTTATTCGGTCGAGATGTGCACCCAGTCGGTCGAAGCGTTCGCGGCAGAGATCGATCTGCGCCTGCATCCATTGCTGCACCTGATCCAAACTCGCGGCGTTGAGCTGGTAGATTCGCGACTGCGCTTCGGAGCGATAGGTGATGAGCCCGCTCTCGCGGAGAACTTTCAAATGCCGCGACACCGACGGCCCCGCCATGTCGAAACGGCTGGCGATCTCGCCCGCATTGCGCTCGCTCACGGCGAGCATGGCGATGATTTCGCGGCGAGTGGGATCCGCCAACGCCTCAAAGACATCCATCGTTGATGTATTTAGCCGTTTTGCTAGATAGAAGTCAAGCTAACAATGACCCAAAAAAGTTCTCCGCATCGTCGACTATCAGTCGAAACGGCCATGCGGCGCGAAAGCTGGGCAAAGCGGAACCAGATCATTCGCCTTTGTAGGTGAAGATGATGCGGGCCTCATGACGGCTTTAGTTGCCGCCTAGATTTGATTCATGAAACGGACGGTCCAATCAGTGTCGCGTCGTCACTCAGTTCCGAACAAGAGAAGCCTGTCCCGAATTATGTCGATGTGCCGCGCCTACCATGCCAGATTTCAAAGGGGTTGGCATGAACAACGCGGCATAATCCGAAAGTCGGCATAATGCTCAGCTTCATGAGCGCGGAGCGCCTGATGATGCTCTTCGCCAATGGTGGCGTGGCGGCGGTCGAGGCGGAACTCGATAAACTCGCCGCGATGAAGCTGATACCGCCTCGCCGCGGCGCTTGACTCTCAATCCTCAATCCACGAGCATCCTGCGCGGGTTAATATTTCGACAGTAGCGGGAGGGCTACATGACATTGAAGAAGATAGTTGGCGGATTCGCCGTCGCGTTCGTGGCAGTGGGGCTGGCGGGATTCGGTTCCGCCGCGCATGCGCAATCGCAGAAGCAGCTCGATATCGCCGCCGCGCGCGCAC
Source organism: Candidatus Binataceae bacterium (assembly GCA_035508495.1). Classification (NCBI taxonomy): domain Bacteria; phylum Candidatus Binatota; class Binatia (SeqCode); order Binatales (SeqCode); family Binataceae (SeqCode); species Binataceae bacterium (SeqCode). The sequence continues at coordinate 57,828 of DATJMX010000045.1, read as the reverse complement.
AGCAGAAGGCGGTGGTCGGGGCGAACATGAATCTCAGCTCGTCGGAACAGGCGGCGTTCTGGCCGCTATACGACAAGTACGAAAAGGCGATGGATAAGATCGAAGATCGTCATTTCAACGAGATCAAGGATTTCGCCAAGAACTACAACACGATGACCGACGCGGCGGCCAAGGCCAAGCTCGACGAGGTCATGGAAATCGCGCAGGCGCGGGTCGACGTGCAGAAGGAATACATCCCGCAGTTTCGCGCCATTATCTCGCAGATCAAGACCACGCGCTTCTTTCAGATCGACAACAAGCTGCATGCGCTGGTGCAGTGCCAGCTCGCGCAATTCGTTCCGCTCGTGCGCGGCCCCGGCGAGCCCGCACCGCAGCAATAGCTTTGCCCGCCTTGCGCGGGAGCGCGGGAGGCCCGGCCTCCAGCGCTCCCGCGTTTCCTTTTGCGCGTACTCCTGGACACGAGGGTAGCAGGCCGCGATTGCGGATCGCGGCATTTCGTTCGATCGCGCCCGCGAATGGTCGCGCTCGCCGGCGGCGCATGCGGTAATGGCAGCGTTTCGCATCGGACTGCCGCAATTGGCAGTCATGGTGTCGCCAGCGTCTCTTTGCGGCGCTGATTTGCGGACCCCGTAGTGATTGCCTGTCACGGCGATGCAGCCTTGCAGTCATCGTCTCGTCAAGAAGTAGGATAATTTAACAAAACTGTGCAAATTTGACGCTCCTCAGGTAGCCGGCGTTGCAAAAAATACCTGCGTCATGATCGCCCGTGCGGCGATCGTGTCAAACTGGCGCCTCACGCAATTTCAAAATTGGACAACGGTCGGGGGTTCGAGCATGAAACGAGGATTACTGCGCTCACGAAGTCTACAATTTGTAGTATTAATTGGCTGTCAAGTAATACTGGCCAGCGCCTGCGCGAAAAACAATGGCGGTCAGCAGCCTACGGCCGACGTGGTCGAGGTCGCGATGCCAGCGCCCGAGGCCGCTGCCGCCGGGCCGGGCCCGTCCGCGTCGGACGTAAACTCGCCGACTGCGATTGCCACTGTCGGCGCCACGGCGTCGGGTACCGACGTCCGTTCCATGGGAGCGGGGGTGAGGCTGACGGGCGTACCGGTTAGAAGGCAGGTCCTCGCCGCGGTCGACGTGGCTCCTGCCGCGGCTGAGACCGGAGCCGGCGACGGTGGAACGCTCGGCGGACTGCCGGGGGCCGGGGCCAGTTCGGTAGCAGTTCCGAGCGCGGTGGCGACGGGTGTCCAGCCGTCGGCAGTCGTAACCTCGCTTCCGAGCGCGGTCGCGACATCGACCACGTCAGCGTGCAATACGCTCACGACCGCGCAAGTACTGGCACTGCTTGGGACTGGACCGGTGTTCGTCGCGCCCCATCCGTCGGGCAAGATCTTCTTCACCAGCTTCAACGGCAACCAGGTCGGCTTCTACGATCCCGGGACGATGGACTTCGTGACTTCGCCGAGCGACGCCACGGGATTGCCCGCCAACAGCGGGCCGGCCGGCATCGCGCTCGGTCCCGACGGGATGTTCTGGGTGGCAGAATTTGGCGCCAACGGCGCGACTGCCTACCGGATCGATGAGTTCAATTTCGACGCCACCGATACCTTCGAGTTGATTCAGCATCCGCTGCCAGTTGGCGATACGCTGACCGGCCCGTTCGACGCCGCGCTTGGTCCCGACGGTAACATGTGGATTACTTTGTCCACCGCCGCCGGAATCCAGTCCGTGACCGCCGAGGCCGTTTTCTCCGCCGCCGTGCCGGCGCTCGCCCAGCCCGCAGACGCTAATCCGATGCCGACCGGGATCGTGGAGGGGACCGACAACGCGCTCTGGTTCGCCGAAACCGGCGTCGACAAGATCGCCCGAATCGACCCCGTGACTGACGCGATCACCGAATATCCGGTCACGGCGTGCAGCGCTCCCAGCAGCCTCGCCCTGGGTAGCGACAGCAACCTGTGGTTTACGGAGCCGGGCACTCAGAAGATCGCCAAGATGGCGATGACGGGGGCGCAGGCCGGTGCTGTGCTGCAGGAGTACTCGCTGCAGTCTGGCGCGGTACCGATCGGAATCACCTCAGGCCCGGATTGTAATATTTGGTTCACCGAGGCCGTGACCGACGTCGTCGGCAGTATCGATGTCGGCACGGGCGCGGTTAGCGAGTCGACGGCGCTGACGGCTGGCGCCGATCCGGCCGGCCTCACGCTTGGCGCCGACGGCAATCTGTACGTCGCCGAGTCCGGCTTGGATGCTATCGCCCAGATCGTTGTCACGCCTGCGCAGGGCGGGAGCAATCAGTGCGCAGCGCCCTTGTTCCCCGCGATTGCGAGCTGTCAGGACGGACCGGTGACGATCGGGACCTCGCCAGGAAAGTGCACCGCAATCGTGAGTCCGTCAGCGATTGACAGCGGCTCGTCGGATCCAACCTTCAGCCCGGCTGCCGCGCCATCAGAAGCCGTCGCGCCCGCGGCTGCGATTCCAGCGGGAACTTCCACCGAAGTTGCGTTGCTGGTCGGTCCCGCGGCTCGTCCATCGGGTGCACCAGGAGTATCGCCCGCGGTGCCGCGTCCGGTCTCGGCATGTCACGTGGCAGTAACGGCCAAGGATGAGGAAAAGCCGAAAATCACCTGCCCACCTGCGCAGACCGTAGAATGCGGCTCTCCGAGTGGCACTGCCGTCATGCTTGGCGCGCCAACCGCCACTGACAATTGCGGACTGCAAGGAGCGCCGTCGTGCGCCCCGGCCGGCGCGAGTTTTGGGCTCGGCACTACCCAGGTCACCTGCACCGCTACCGATACCTCGAACAACGTGAATAGCTGCCAGACCAGCGTGACGGTGCAGGATACGAAGCCGCCGGTTATCTCGAGTGTGGCGGCGAATCCCTCGGCGTTGCCTCCGGATGGAAAGACCGATCCCGTCGCAGTTGTGCCGACCGTTGCCGATGCCTGCGATCCGATGCCACCGGCATGTACTATCACCGGCGTGACGGGTGGCACGGCCTCGATAGGCGGTCCGCTTACCGTGTCGCTCGTCGCGCAGCCGGTCGGTCTCTTCCCGCGGACGTTCACGATCGCCATCAAATGTGTGGACGAGGCCAACAACGGCTCGACATCGAGCGTGCAGGTCACGGTGCGCAGCCCGCTGGCCCAGGCCATTCTGGATCTGATCGCGAAGGTAGACAAAGCGTTCTGAACGGGAATCCGTGCCAGATAACACTTCGCCGCGCGTCCCACTCGGGGCGCACGGCGAAGCCGACTTCATCCCACTGGCTATTTGATACTGGCTATTGAGAGATGACCATCGCCGCGGTTCTCGTCATGGTAATGTTTGCCGACGATACGAAAGAGGCTACCGGCTGATAGACATAGCTTACTTGCACCGTGACCACGCTGCCGGGCTTGTTGTTCGGGTTCCAGGTGGTATTTACGCTCAACTGATTGGTATTCAGCACTCCAACCACGAGCCCGTCGACATAGGTTTCAATATTCGCCGCAGTTGCCGGACTGGGGCTGGTCGCCCCATTGACGATCGCGTAGCGGGCAGCCTCCTGCGCCGTGTAGCAGACGAAATCATAAGTATAAAGCGCGACGGCGAAATTGACTATGGCGAAAATCAACATGAGGCAAGGCGTCGCGAGCAATGCGAACTCCACAGCCGTCGCGCCGCATCCGCCTTTTGGCCCCGATCTGCGCTCTTGAGTTTTCATGGTGCCGCTCGACCTCACTGCGGGACTCGGATTACCGCCTTGCCCGTGAGCGTCATCGCGCCGGGCAGGCCCGGGTAGTTCATCATCGGAGTGTAGAGCGCGCTGGTGGTAACCTGGACGTAGAGCAGCCGATGGCTTCCTGCGCAATCCGTCGCGAGGCAGGTTGAACTGTTCCCGTTGGCGCATTGACAGTAGTGCGATGCGGTCGCTGTCAGTCCGGTTATATTCGGAGCATCGGCCAAGGCCGCGCTCTGCATCCCATTATTGTCATTGGCGGTCGTGATGCTTTGTCCGCCGTACTGAACCGCGGCCCGGGCGGCATTTGAGACTGAGATTTGGATGTAGAAGATACGCCCCAGCTCGACCCCGGCGAGCAGCAGCAGAACCAGCAGCGGGATGCTAAGCGAAAGCTCGACAGCGCTCTGACCGTGCGCGGCCATTCGCAACCGCCTGAATCGAACTCCCGATTCGCTATAGCGCCGCATCCTAACCCCCTATGCTCACTCAGCCAAGGTTGCAGCTTTGATTGGCGAACCATCGGCGAGCGACGAATAGTTGTTGCCCATGTGGGAGTTGCCGTTGATAAGCAATTTGTCGGCGACAATGATCGTGTAGCCACTCGAACTACTGTTGCCGTTGTAGGTTAGCTGCGTCGTGGGAAAATATAGCGCACCGTCAAAGGTCGAGCTGGAATTGCCGTTGATAATCGATCCTGGCGAGGAGCTGCTCACTGATCGGTCCTGAAAAAACAGGATTCCCGCCAGCGCGCCGGAGGTCGGCGCGCTGAAGTTCGCCTGCGTATTGCCGTTCAAGGTGATCGCCTGGTATCCCCCGGTACCGGTCGTGTTATAAAATGTGATACCGGCGCCGGTGAGCCAGGCATTGCCGTTGACCGTCATGCCGCCGCCGGCGAGTATGTATGTGCCAGCGTTGAAATTGGCGTAAGTATTTCCGTTTAGAAGAATGCCGCCGCAGTAAACTCCGGGATAAAGCTGGTAGTAAGAGGAGTGGCTGCCATTGTTGCCATTCAGCGTGAAATTAGTGTGAGTACAGGAGCCGACGGTCGGCGCCGAGACGTAAGCCAGGGGGTCGGCTGCGGCGATCATCCCGGTACGGGGGGTGGGCGTCAGGGAAACATTACCATTGGCAAGATAATTGCCGACAACGCCAATAGTCTGTGCGTCGATCGTGATATTGCCATTAGCCAGTAGGCCCGTCGAACTACTCGAGTCGACCAGGATTCCGCAGCTGCTCTGGATATTTATGTTCCCGTTGACGAGCATCGCGCTCGCCGCCGACGGGTCGGTAATGTACATGCAGTTGGGGCTGTTTCCGAACGCTGAAACGGCCCGGGCCGACACATTGATCGAGGTGAAACCGAGCGCGCGGAGGAAAAAAGTCGATACCGGCTGCGCGACGATCGCTTCGACATACTGGTCGTTGGCGGTATTGGGGCCGCTCTTGGGCGGATTGTTAATCGTAACGGTAACGCCCTTCTGTCCGTTGGTGAAGCCGTTGGTTGCGGCGTCGGCCTGACCTGCGGCAACTACGTCGCCATAGTTCAACTCCTGAGATGCGGCAATGGCGGCGCTGTCGGCCGCCGTTTGCATCTGGGCTCTTTCATATTGCAGGTAACCGATATCGCCGCTGATCGCGACGCATCCGATGATCGCGACCATGGCGACCAGGATGAGCATCAGAACTTGCCCGCGCTGGCCTCTGAGTTGTGGCTTCATCTTCATTGATTGCCGGCGGCGGCAATTCTCCAACGATCAAGAGAGCATCGGATGTGCCATAACCAATCTCGCGTCCCGCATATCAACGAAATGCGGTGATGATTGGGGATGTCGCGAATTGGGATTGCAGTGTCCGACAATCGGGCAATTAACCTCGACTCGAGTTCGCCGTTCGACTACCAACGCTCGACGGCGGCGCGAGCCGAAGACGAGAGGAATGCCAGGTGACGATCAATCCAGGGATTGCGATTGGAGTAATGGCCTCGACCGCCACGACCGACGCGGTGTACGTGTTGTTCAACGCGGCGGTCGCGGCGCGGCGGCGCGTCCTGGCGGCGACGTGGAGCAGCATGTGGTACCTGCTCGCGGCGTTCGCCGTTATCAGCTACACCGGTAATCCGGTTTACGTGATATTCGCGGCGGCGGGATCGTGGATTGGCGCATTCTGCGCGCTGACCTGGCTCGGCGGCCCGCATAAGATAGGCGAGCGTCAAAGCTCGGCGGGGTAACTGCTGACCCGAACGGTACCGTTCCATGAGGAAATCCTGAGCGGATGAATAGTCGCAAATCCGTGTCGGCAGCGCTGACGTGGCTTCCGGTTCTGCTCTGGATCGCGTGGGGCGCTTTCGCTGGTGGTGCGTCTGCCGATGAGCACTGCTTACGGTCTGATTCCGATCACCGCGCCTACTATGGCGATCCAGCGAAGATCGAATTGAGCCGGATCCTTGCGCCGCCTCCGCGGTCCGATTCAGCGGCCGGACGTGCCGACCTGGACGGCGTTCTTGACGTGCAGCGTAATCTGACGCCGACCGAGATCCAGGACGCCAGGACCGACACTTGTATTTCAGTGTTTCGCTTCGCCGATGTGATGGGCACCGGGTTCAACTACCAATCGCTGCCATTCGCGCGCGAGTTTTTCGCCCGGATCTTCCAGGACGAAGACCACGAACTGCAGATCGCGAAGGATTACTTCAAACGCCGCCGGCCTTTCGTCGCGGATCGGCGCGTGAAGTTGCTGGTGGATCAGAGGCCGAACTTCGCCTATCCGAGCGGCCATGCGACGTTCGCCTATGCCGTCTCGATCGTATTGGCCAACATGGTGCCCGAGAAGGCGCAGGCGATTTTCGAGCGTGCCGCGAGCTATTCGAGGAATCGCATCGTGGCCGGCGTACATTATCCGGCCGATATCGAGGCGGGCCGGATTTCGGCTTCCGTAATCGACAATCAGTTCTTCCAGGACAGAAAGTTCGAGAGTGACTACGCTCGCGCGCGAATCGAGGTCCGGCATGCGCTCGGCATGAACTGAGCTTGAATTGGGCCGCGCCATCTGCGATTAGCTGGCTTGGAGAAGTGCGCCGCGATGGTAGTTCAGATTTACAGCATGACCTCGATCGCTGACGCGATCGCGACGGCGGATGGCGGCGCGGATCTGATTGGCGTGGTCGTGAGCGAGCCTGGGGTGATTGAGGAAGCGATCGACGCGACGCTCGCCCGCGAGATTCACGCCGCCGTGCGTCCCCGTGCGCGCGGCGTCGCACTTTCGCTCTCCGACGATCGCGAGGAGATCTGTCGAATCGTCGATCAAGTACGCCCGGATTTCGTCCACATCGCGGCGCGCGAAATCGATCCCGAAGACTGCGCCTGGATTCGCCAGAGAATCGCTCCGGTGCGCGTGATGCGCGCGATCGCGGTGAGAACCGGCGAGACGCTGAGCGAAGCCCGCGCCCATCAGGAATGCGCTGACTACCTGATGCTGGACTCGGGCGCCAAGGGCGCGAGCGGTGAGACCCATGACTGGTCGATCTGCCGCACCGTAGTCGAACAGTCGCGAATCCCGGTGATCATCGCGGGCGGACTGACGGCGGGCAACGTCGCGCAGGCGATCGCCGTCGTGCGTCCATGGGGCGTCGATTCATTCACTCACACCGACATTCCCGGTCAGCGCGGCAGGAAGGATCCGGCGCGTGTGCGCGCATTCGTGGCCGCGGCGCTCAGAGGCTTTGCCGCGGCGCTGGAATCGTGACCCGGGCGCGCCGTCGATTCAGTACTGAGACTGTTGCGGTGTGGGGTTGGGAGAGGGCTCGCTGCCCATGTCCGGCGGCACGACCTTGACCGTTTTCACCAGATCCTGCGAATCGTAATGCACGCGGTAGAGCGTAATCTGATGCTCCTTGATCGTGATTTTCGCCTGGCGCACCGCGAGCGATATTCCGGCCGTGAAAACCGCCGCGGCGATCGTGCCGGCGCTGACTGAAGGATCGACGAACTTGGAGCCGTCGGGATAGAAGGCGTAGACGTCCTCGCGCGCGGTTCCCTGGCCCTGCGATGCGTTGGGCGGGCCGAAGGCCGCGATGACCTGCTGGCGCGGCGAGCCCGGCTGCAACACCGCCGGGTTATATTGAATCGAACTGTCCTTGTCCGACATCCGATCGCGCATCCCCTCAAGCCGCGATCCGATCCGCCCGCCCAGAAGCTGCGCCCGCGCGATTGCCGCGATCGCCAGCGGCGCGACGATTAGCAACCCGATAACGACATTCTTTCGCTGCACAGACATCATCTCTCCGTGCGATCAGATTCGACCGGATTTCAGTGACTATCAGGCGGACGCGCGTTTGTCAGGCGCATGAGGCGCGCCACGAATATCCGCTCGATTGGCTCCGTAGTCTGAATAGACTAGATCAAACCATGAGGTGACTGATGGAACGGATCGATGGAAAGACAGCCTTTATAACCGGTGGCTCACGGGGTATCGGCCTTGGCATCGCCCGCGCGTTCGCGGCCGAGGGTGCGAAGCTCGCGCTGGTGGACGTCGACGAACCGTCCCTGACTGCGGCCCGTGCCGAACTCGGCAAAGTTACGTCCGTCGAAACGTTCGTGCTCGATGTCCGCGACCGTGCCGCATACGCGCGTGTCGCCGACGAGGTCGAATCGCGGCTCGGGCCGGTTTCGATTCTTTGCAACAACGCAGGCGTCGCGGGAAGCGCGAACGTTGCGCATATGACCTACGAGCTCTGGGACTGGGTCATCGGCATCAATCTGCACGGCGTCATCAATGGTATCCAGACCTTTGTGCCGCGGATGATCGAGCGCAAGACCGCGGCGCATATCGTCAATACAGCTTCGGGAGCGGGGCTGGTGGCAGTGGGGAGCGGCTATCTCTATACCACCTCGAAATTTGCCGTGGTCGGACTCTCGGAATCGATGCGCAACGAGCTGGAACCTTTCGGCATCGGGATGAGCGTGCTGTGCCCGGGCCCGGTTGCGACGAACATCGTTCAGAACACCGTCGCGGCTCAGGCTGCTTTGCCGGGTGCGGGGCAGCGAGCAATGACGACCGAGCAAATCGAAACCCGCAATAGAGCATTGGCCGTCGCGACGAGCTTCCTCGCGGGCGGCGTGCCGCCCGACGAAGTGGGCAGGATGGTGCTGTCGGGAATAAAGGCCAATCGCCTCCATATAATCACCGACAACCTCGTGGAGAGCGCGATTACGGCGCGGACCAAGGCCTTGCTCGCGGCGATCCCGGGCAACTCCTGAAGTTACTGCCGGACCCACTCCTGTTGAATCGTCACCTGGTTGGTACCTCGCTGGGTTGTTCCGCTGATGACTTTCACGATGGCGCCGCCGCTGGCGACCGCGATCGATTGGGCAAAGCTAACCGGTGAAGTGCAAGGACCGCCGATTGGGGTCGCCGTCAACGCGTCCACGCCCGTGCCGTCCGAATTGATTTGGTAGGTGCCAGCAACGGTGTATTTGCAGATAGTGCCGTTGAGGTTCTCGGTCTCGATCCCGGTGATACCGCCGCGACAGTCCGAGGTGAACTGGCCGACGCCCGAAACATAGCCGACAGGACTCGGAAAGCTATCGCTCACAAACCCGGAAAAGCTGAAACTATAGCGCCCGCAAAGCCTGAATTGATTGAGTCCGCCGCTCACCGGCTGCGCAAAAGCTGTTCGGCCACACAAGAGCGTTGCCGCGAGAGCCAAAGTCGAAATACCTACTATCGCTCGCATGCGTATTTCCTCCGTCGATCGATAAACGCGTGGAATCGCGACCGCCGCAGTCTAGTTGCCTGGACAGCAGATTCATAGCTTCAGAGCGCGCCAGCCGACACTACGAGTCTCTTTTACGTTTTGCTCTAATCGAGTTTTTGGTGGGCAGGGACAGAATCGAACTGTCGACACAAGGATTTTCAGTCCTTTGCTCTACCGACTGAGCTACCTGCCCACCGTGCGAGGCGGTGAGAGCGCGGCTGGTGGGCGGCCGCGCGAATCTTCATTGGTACCGATCATTTGGGCGCCGCGCAACCGGGGCCTCGGAGGAAGAATCCGGAGGTGGACCTAACCCCTTCCCGCACGCGAAGGGGCAGCAGAACGTCGGCCGCGATCCTTCATTGAAACCGTTTGCATTGAAGCTGTCTGTCGATCGCGGCGGCATCGTGTGCAGCGATCGGAATTGCGCAACCGTGAGGTTGCGCTATATCGTGGCTGGTGTCATCATTTATGCAACTTGGAGGTTGCATATATGCACAGCACCGATCGGATCGAGAAAAGCTTGATTCTGCGCGCGCCGCGCGAGCGTGTGTGGCGCGCGATCAGCGATTCGGAGCAGTTCGGTACCTGGTTCGGCGTCAAGTTCAATGGCCCGTTCGTCGCGGGCGCGCGCATGCATGGGAAGCTCGTTGGAACCAAGGTCGATGAGGAAGTTGCGGCGATGCAGAGGTCGCATGCGGGCGTGGCCTTCGAGTTTTCAATCGATCGCATCGAGCCGATGCGGCTGTTTTCGTTCCGATGGCATCCGAACGCGCTCGATCCCGCGATCGACTACTCGAAAGAGCCGACCACGCTGGTCACCTTCGAACTCGAGGAGATGGCAGACGGCACCAGGCTCACCATCACCGAGTCTGGCTTCGATCAAATCCCGCTCGCGCGCCGCGCGACGGCGTTTGCGCGCAACGAAGCCGGATGGTCGCATCAGGCGAGGCTCGTCGAAAAATACCTCGCGCTCGCGGCTTGAGCGTCATGGCATCGACGCGCGCATCAGCAAGACTTGCCGAGGTGGCGCCAGTATTTGCCGCGCTGGGCGACCAGACGCGCTTGCGCCTCATCGCCCGGCTCTCAAGCGAAGGACCGCAATCGATTTCACGCCTGGCCGACGGCGCCAAAGTGACGCGGCAGGCGATCACGAAACATCTGCGAGCACTCGAAGGCGTCGGCCTCGCGCGCAGCTCACGCGCCGGCCGCGAACGAATCTGGGAGCTTCGCGCGAAACGCCTTAACACCGCGGAGCACTACCTCGAACAGATCTCTAATCAATGGGATGCGGTGATCAACCGCCTGCGAGCATTCGTCGAAAGCGAGGAGTGATCGATATCAACGATGAAAAGAACAGGCAGTTTCTCACCACAAAGGCACGAAGACACGAAGTAAACTGAAGGGCGCCGCCCGCATCCGCCCCTTGGTGACTTCGTGATCTTTGTGGTGAGTTCTGCCTCTGCTCCTTCGCGGTCGAACCTCACGGGGTGAAGGCCTGGTTCGCGGCGATGCTGCCGGTGCTGTTGTTACCGCCGATCAGGATGAAGGTGTCGCCCTGGCGGCGGTTCTCGACTACTACGGAACCTTCTCCCTGCGTTGCGATTGCGGCCGGAGTACCGACATTATCGCCGCGGACGACATAGATCACGCCATCCTCCACCGCCGCGGTGAGATCCGAAAGTGCGGTGGGCGTTTCTGTCCATCCCCGCGAGGACGCAATTGCACGCTCATGAGAATCCCCCCTTTTTGCGATGTGCCGCCGGCAAGCTACGAGGATGCGAAGCCCTGACAATCGGGAAAGCGATGAGTCGCCGCTAAGTAAAAGTACTCAGTTTCTCGAATACTGAGCGGCGGCCAAAATGGCGCAGACGCGAGTGCTGATCAGTGAATAGTCAGACTAATCGTGGGATCGAGTTCGTTCAGCGCGCCCGCGATGATTCGAGCGAATTCACGGTATGCGCACGGCTCCATCCGCAGCGTCAGGAATCCGATCGTGAGATGAATCGCGCCGCACTCGCAGCTCTCGACGGTGAAAGAGTTTTCCCCGGCGAGGCGCCGTCGTTCGCACTGCTTGCGATCTTCCATTGCAACCGACCTCACGCGTTTAGAAAAACCATCCTGAGTCCGACGACGGACCGAATAGTGCGCCAATATACTTCTCGAGTTCGACGTTGAATTTCACAACGATTTGATCGGAGCCACGGGTCAAGCCGAATCCGGGGCCGACGTTATATTCGATCCCGTGCGGCAACTCACCCCACACAACGGGGAATATGTAGTGATTCTGCTGCTGCATCGGATCAGTATTGTCGATTGAACCGACGCCGCCGTAGAATTCCACGCCCGGCGAAATATACCTCAGCCATCGATAATAAGCGCCCGTGGCGTAGCCGAATTCGAATCCTTTATTCTTGTCAGGTCCGATAAAAATCGGCTTCTCAAAGATCGGATTTGCCATAAACGAGAAGCTGCCGAGATCCTTCTCGATAATCGGGCGCAGCTCGAGCTCGAGCTCATCATCGTCGAACTGCGGTGTCTTGTGCCATTCCAGTTCGATATACCATCCGAGGTCAACAGGCAGCGTATCGGGATCGAAGAGCCTGCCACGCAGGCGATATTTCGATCCGGCGTACTGCATCCCCGCGCCCTGCGGCAGCGCCAGGTTCAGGTAGGCCGCCGCTTCGATTCTATCGGTGAGGCCGTAGGTGAGCTCATACTGGTTGTACCATTGGCTCTGGCTCGCGTAGTAAGGCTCGCCGAGACCAGTGCCGGGTTGCGTATGCCCCTTCACCGGGACGGCATTATCGGTTTCGAGCTCCAGCACGCCGCGCGACTCAGTGAGATATGGATAAACCTCGAATTCCCAGGGATCGACTTGAGCTTGCGCCGATCGCGCGGTGAGTATTGTCGGAAGGGCGACGCAAGCGCCGATGAGTAATAGGCGGATAGTCAGTCTCACGAAAGGGCTCCTCAGTGGGTTGACGTACTCGGCGCCCCCGGTTCGGCGAGTTGAGTTTCGATCCAGTTGTTGATTGTTGTGCGATCAGCCGCGCTGAGCCGGCTGCCAGGATGCATCAATGTATAGATCCGCGGCGGCATGTGCTCCTGCGTGAGCGAGCGCTCGATCCATTGCAGTTTCCGATGCCGTGTTTGAGGGAAGTACGTATTCCATTCGGAGAAGTTGAGTTCTTGGCGGCCGCGATTTACATCGTGAACGACGAGCCATGAGAGAGGCGCGACTCGCGCGTAGAACGGCCAGTGCGTTTCGTTGGAATGGCAGTCGTAACACGAGCCACGGAGGAGGGCGGCGATCTCAGGAGGGGCATCGAGGGCGCCGCCTGCAGGGGGATTGTCGATCGCGGGTCGAAAAAATTGCGTGAGCATCATCATCGCGGCGATCGCCGCTAGCAGCGCGATGCCGATCCTGCGAGCTGTCACTGTTCAGGTTTCGAGCCCGCGTCAGCGGGCGACGATATTTCCCTGCGGAACGTCCTGATGGAAATCGTCGTAGAAGTCGTAGTTGCCCGGGCTAAGCGCGGGGATATTCACCGTGATCGTCTGGCCTGGTTGCACGGCTTGTTCGCGATTGAGCTTGAAGCTTTCGAACTCGATGGTTTCGTTACTCGCATTCACGACCTTTATTTTGGTCGCCTGGCCCGAAGTCAGGTTCAGAGTCTGAGGCGTGAAGTGATGGTTCTCGAATTTAATCTCCGTCTCGTCGGCGCGCGCGAGTGCAGGCAAAGCGCAAACGGCGACTAGCGAGGCCAGGGCAAGTAATTTGAGTGAAGGCTGAGCTGACGGCATCGGCGTCCTCATGAAATTGAGAATGATTCTCAATATTGTGGAAGCCGGTAAAAATGTCAAGCCCTTGGACCCAAGTTTCTTGATCAGCTCAGGATCAGTCGCGAGGGGTCGCTGACCGCTGGTATCAGGCGCGTGACCGAGCGCGGCGCGCCAACTTCGGATTGCGCAAGACGCTGGTTGGCGCGCTCGATGATGTCGCGCTGAAGTTCTGCGGAATGCTCGTGCACCACGTGGAATGTGCAGTTTAGCGTGACACCGGCGGTCGCATCGAAGCTGTCAAGGAACACTTCCGGCGCGGGATCTTTCGCGACGCGTGCGTCCTCCTTCAGCATCGCGAACAGAATCCCGCGCGCTTTGTCGATCGGCGCCGTCGGCGGCAACGCGACCCCGAAGCTGATCAGGCGGCCCGCGATGCGACTCTGATTGCGTAGCGCGGCGTTCCAGATTGCGCTGTTCGGTGCGAAGACGAAGACGCCCTCAGCAGACTCGAGATGGCATACGAAGAGCCCCATCTCGATTACGCGCCCCGCGATGTTGTTGGTCGGCACCTCGATGTAGTCGCCGATCCGAAACGGCCTGAGCCACAGCAGCATGATTCCCGCCGCGATGTTGGTAAGAGTGCCTTGCAGCGCGAGTCCGATCGCGAGACCAGCGGCGCCGAGCACCGCCAGCAGCGACGCAGTCTGGATCCCGAGTTGGCCGAGCGCGGCGACGATCACGAGGATCATTATCGCGTAGCGAATCGCGACCGCGGCGATCGGCTGTACGGTCACGTCCAGACGTTGGCTCCGCGCGAGCATCGAGCGCGAGGCGCGTCCCGCCCATGCCGCGATCAGATATCCAACGATGAGAATCGCCACCGCGGTCGCGAGACGCGGCAGCAGATTGATCAACCAGGTGAAAAGCGCAGCCGAGTAGTAATCGACATGAGCGGGCAGCAGCGGGGGTTGCATCGACCAACCTCGTCGAAGGCGGAGCGAGATTGATTTAATTCTATCAACCGCCGCGGCATCGCCGCGAAATCTGGCGGATTTGCTTTCACGGCGGCGGTTCGATCCATTTCAACGCCAGCACGGATGCGCGAGATTAACGTGCGCGGCGCCGCTGTCGCGATGCTCGCGGCTGCGGCTTCGATACAGCTGCAGGTTTAGGCGCGGGCTTCGCCGCTACCGCGGGTTCGCTCGAAAGTCGCGTATCGATAGCGGCGGTCCAGGCCAGAAATGGACCCACGGTCATCTCCGCCCAAGACGCGGGCGCGGTGCGATTCGGAATCCCGGTCGTTGGAAACTCGCCACGGCGGGGCGCATAGTAAGTTCCGAACATCATGTCGATAACAGGAAAGTACTGCGCGAAATTTTTGTTCTGATGCTCACTGAGATTCGAATGATGAATCCGATGCAGCTGCGGACCGCATATGAGCGGCGTCAGAAAACCCAGGCCCAGCCGCCAGTTCGCGTGTGTGAAGTATAGCCATCCCGTGAACAGTGCCGGCAGCACAAAAGCCGCGCGATGGTCCAATCCGATGATGTAGGTTGCGGGCAGGGCGACGATCAGGCTCTGAATCGGCGCCTCCAGCCAGAAGGTGCGCAGGCTCGTCGTTGCGTTGAGCGCACCGTCGGTGTGATGCAGCTCGTGGATGGGCCAGAGGAAATCGATCCTGTGTTGCGCGCGATGATACCAGTAGAAGAACAGGTCGCTCACGAATCCGTAGGCAATCAGAATCGCAACGGAGACGAGGATTCCGTGATCGAGCAGACGACGAGGTCCGGCGCCGAGCGCATTGATGCTCCATTTCGTGAGGAGTCCGCCGAAGCCGAGGAACATCCCGGTGACGACGACGTTGGTGATGCGTCCCGAGAACGCCTGCCCGGGCTCGGCCGGGAACGTGATCTCGAAGATTCCGAGAACGAGGTAGAGAACGAGAACGAAAGCGAATCCGCCGAAATCGGTAAACAGCAGATGATGATAATTCTGCGCGAACCAATCCACGCGCAAACTATAGCGAAGTCAGAGTATTGCGGCGATAACGAGATGCGCGACGCCAACGCGAAAGGTATCCTTTGAATCTATACACATCGCGACAGGCTACTGGGCATCGTCGTGCGTGAGGCACAAAGGAAAGCGCTAGTATTTCAGCAGTTGCTATTTCAATCGTTCGCGGAGTTGGCGGGCGGCGCCGGTGAAGAAGTTGCGGGCGATGAAGGAGCGCTCTTCGGCCGCCAGCTTGTCCAGGATTTCGGCGTTCAGCTCGGTTGCTTCGCGATCGTTCTTGTCGGCGTTGAGTGCCGTTTCCGCGAGCGCGAGCGCCCGTTGAAGCTTGCCTTCGTCGCGGAGCGATCTGGCGCGCGTCAGGATCGCGTCGTGGCCGCATAGCGCGAGCACGTCTTCGGCGCGCTCCTGCCGCGAAGCTGGGAACATTGCCGATGGCTCGCCCGACCACCATCCGGCGTAGCGGCGAATCACGTCGCGCACCACGAACGGGACGCATCCGTAAACCGGCGCGAGGTAGGGCTTCGATTCCAGCTCCACGGGCAGCTTGATATTTGCCTCGATGATATCGACCGGCCACTGCCCGGCGTTGAGCAGCCGCACAACTTCATCGTGAACGAACCTGAGCGCTCGTGCCGTGTCGACGAGCAGTTCCTGGCACGCCGGCTCGCCATTCACCACGGGTCCGTGCCCCGGCAGAACGTAGCGCGGATTGCGCCGCGCAATTTCCTCGAGCGCCTCGGCCCATTCGAGCGTGTAGCGCTGCACCTTGTTGGGATTGCCGGTATTCGGCATCGAGGAGACGACAAGATCGCCGACCATCGCCGCGCGCCGATGCGGCATCCAGACCCACGTCGCGTCGTCGGTCTCGCCCATCGCATGATGCAGCTCGACGGCCTCACCGACCAGTTCGAGCATCTGGTAATCGCGGTAAACGAGGTCCGCGCTATGAAAATTCTTTTCTTCGAACGAGCTCGCAACGCCCGCACCCGCGCCGAACTGAAGCTGATTGATATGCGATTGCCATCCCTTGGTCATCGCGTAGCGGCGAAATCTGCCGCTGACATCTCCATGCGCCCAGATTTTGGGACGGCGATAGCCGCGGGCCGCGGCGTCTTCGATGAATGCTCGCGTGCCGAAGGCGTGATCAGCGTGACCGTGAGTGTAAATCAGGAACGCGAACGGCTCGTCGGTGACCTCGCGAATCGCCTTCACCGCCATCGCGCCCATCAGTCGCGAGCTGGTATCGACCGCGAGCATCTCGCCGCGTCCATATGCGAACGCAACATTGGCGAAGCCATGGAACATCGCGAGGCCCGGCTCGATCACTTCGAGCTGCCCCATCATGCGATCGAAGGCCGATACGTTGCCCGCGGGCTGCCGATTTGGCGACTCAGCCATATGACGTTCACTCCACGATTTACTGCGCGCTTAATGCTGCGTTTCGCGAAACAAACAAGCATTTCGGGCGCGTGAAGCAAAGCGCCTTCGCGCGCGAGGTGAGTCGCGCAGGCCCTCGCTATCCTTTAGACTTTAGCGCAGGCCGGCTGCGACGACTTAACAGTCCCGACGCGGAGCCCGGCCTTGGACATAACAACATGAGCTCTGAAACTTTCGAATCAAATCTCAAGCGCGAGGAGGTCGAACGCCTGCTCGCGCTGGTGCATCACGATCCCCATTCGATTCTCGGTATTCATCCCGACGGTAATCGCGTTTTCATCCGTGCCTTTCGGCCTGGAGCGGAGCGCGTTTCGATCCTGATCGACGGCGAGGCGCCGATCGCAATGACGCCGCACGACGGCGGGCTGTTCGAGGGCGTCGTCGACGGTCGCCGCGAAGTGTTTCCGTATCGTCTTGAGATTCAGTATCCGGGCGGCGCCGCATTCACGATCGCCGATGCCTACTCGTTCCTGCCCACCCTCGGCGAGCTCGACCTTTATCTGTGGAGCGAGCAGAAGCACGAGCGCGCGTACGACAAGCTCGGCGCGCACGTCCGTGAGATGAACGGCATCGCAGGCGTGTCGTTCGCGGTATGGGCGCCGAATGCGCGCGGCGTCAGCGTGGTCGGCGATTTCAACGCCTGGGACGGGCGGCTCAACATGATGCGCGTGCTGGGCGGCTCGGGGGTGTGGGAAATCTTCATCCCCGATGTGAAGCCGGGCGCCGCTTACAAATACGAGATCCGCACCCAGGCCGGATCGCTCCTGCTCAAAGCCGATCCCTTCGCGCAGCAGATGGAGAATCCGCCCGCGACCGCATCGGTCGTTTGGAACTCGAGTTACCAGTTCCGCGATGACGAGTGGATGCAGCAGCGGGCGGCGCGCGAAGCGGTGCGCAGTCCGATGTTGATCTACGAGGTTCATCTCGGATCGTGGCGGCGTGTGCCGGAGGACGGCAATCGTCCGCTCACCTATCGCGAGATGGCGTCGCAGCTCGGCGACTACGTCCAGCAGATGGGCTTCACGCACGTTCAGCTCATGCCCTTGATGGAGCATCCGTTCACCGGCTCGTGGGGCTACCAGGTGAGCGGCTACTTCGCCTCGACCTCGCGCTACGGCAACCCCGACGACCTGCGCTACCTCATCGATGAGCTTCATCGAAGGGGCATCGGCGTGATCCTCGACTGGGTGCCGGCCCATTTTCCCAAGGATGAGTTCAGCCTCGGGCGCTTCGATGGCACCGCGCTCTTTGAGCATGCCGATCCGCGCCAGGGGCATCATCCGGATTGGGGCACTTACATCTTCAATTATGGCCGCGCCGAGGTTCGCAGCTTCCTGATCGCGAGCGCGCTCTACTGGCTCGGCGAATTTCACGTCGATGGGCTGCGCGTCGATGCGGTCGCGTCGATGATTTATCTCGACTACGGGCGGCGCGAGGGCGAATGGGTTCCGAACGCGTACGGCGGCCGTGAGAATCTCGACGCCATCTCATTTGTGAAGATGCTGAACGAAGCCGTGTACCGGCTTAACCCCGGCATCATGATGATCGCCGAGGAATCGACGGCGTGGGGTGGAGTCAGCCGCCCGACCTGGATGGGCGGGCTCGGCTTCGGCTTCAAGTGGGATATGGGCTGGATGCATGACACGCTCGAGTACATCGCGCTCGATCCCATCTACCGCCGCTGGCACCATCGCGACCTTACTTTCGGTCTGCTCTATGCGTGGAGCGAGAATTTCGTGCTGCCGATTTCCCACGACGAAGTCGTTCACGGCAAGCGCAACCTGCTCTCGAAGATGCCCGGCGATTTGTGGCAGCAGTTCGCCAACCAGCGCGCGCTGTTCGCTTACATGTGGGCGCGCTCTGGCAAGAAGCTCATCTTCATGGGCACCGAAATCGGGCAGCGCCGCGAATGGAATCACGACACCAGCATCGATTGGGACCTGCTCCAATATAAGGAGCATCAGGGGCTGCAAAACCTCGTCCGCGATCTGAATCACATCTACCGATCGCAACCCGCGCTGTGGGAGGCCGACACTGAGCCTTCCGGATTTCGCTGGATCGAGGCAGACGACGCCGACGCCAATGTGATCGCGTTTATGCGTATCGCGCCTTCGTCGGGCCGGACGCTGATTTGCGTGTGCAACTTCTCGCCGGTGGTGCGCAGCGGATTCCGCATCGGCGTGCCGAAGCCCGGATGGTATCGCGAGGTGCTCAACACCGACGCGGAAACGTACGGCGGCACCAATATCGGCAACGGCGGCGGTGTCGAGGCCGCGCCGATCAAATGGCATCAGTTCAGCCACTCGATCGCGATCGAACTCCCGGCCCTCTCGGTGCTCTGGTTCCTGGCGCCTGAGTGACCGCCCTCGCGAACGAGGACTACTTCTCTAGCGCTGAATTTCGAGGCCCTCCAGGTCGCCCTTAGCACGCCATTCTTCGAGCAATTTATTGAAGGCGTTGATGCCTGGGGTGTAGATGCCTGCGCCTAGACCGGCGCGGGCGCTGCCCTCGTTGTTGTAGTAGCCGGGCGTGCAGGCTTCGAGGAACGCGCGATTGTTGATCTGAAGTTTGTTGATCAGATCGACCCACGCGTCCTGAGCCTCCTGCTGGGGCTGTACGGTCACGCCGCCGCGGTTCCGGGTCTCCTTGATGATGTAGGCGATGTGCCTCGCCTGCTCATCGAACATCGCGGTCATATTCACTGACAAGGCGTTCTGGGAGATACCGATATAGAACCAGTTTGGGAAGCCGCGGGTCGAAAACCCGTGCAGGGTTTTGAATCCGTCGGCGAAGTGATCGAACAGGGATTTGCCGCCTTCGCCGTTGATTTCGATTCCGACGCGCCGCTTGAAGGCGGTCGAGATCTCGAAGCCCGAAGCATAGATGATGCAATCGACTTCGTATTCTTTGCCGTTGGCGACCACGCCCTTCTTAGTGATTCGCTCGACGCCCTTCGCTGCGCTTACGTCGATCAGCTCGACGTTCGGACGGTTGAAAGTGGGTAGAAATTCGTCGTTGAAAGTTGGGCGCTTGCAGAACTGCCGATACCAGGGCTTGAGAGCTTCGGCCGCTTCCTTGTCCTCAACGGTATCGTCCACGCGGGCGCGGATGCCGTTCATCTTCTTGAAGTCCGCGATTTCCATCACCTGGCCGATTTGTTCAGACGTCATCGGCTTCTCGGACTTTGGAATCGACAACACGTTGCGGAAGATGTCAGTCCATCCGTCGTTGACCAGGTCCTCTTCGAACGGCTGGCCGGTCAGGATCGCCGCAAAGTTCTCGCGCCGCTTGCGCTGCCATCCGGGCTCGAGCGTTTCCGCCCACGTGTAATCAGTCGGCTTGTTGCCGCGCAGATCGACCGAAGACGGCGTGCGCTGGAAGACATACAACTGCTTCGCATACTTACCGAGGAACGGGACCGCCTGAATCGCCGTCGCACCGGTGCCTATGATCGCGACGCGTTTGTCGGCGAGCTTCGTCATTCCGCCGGTCGTGTCTCCGCCCGTGTAGTTGTAGTCCCATCGACTGGTGTGAAAGCTGTGACCTCCGAACTCGTCGATTCCGGGGATACCGGGAAGTTTGGCGCGCGAGGCGGTTCCCAGGGCCATGATCACAAAGCGCGCCTTGATATCGTCGTTGCGGTTGGTGCTGATATGCCAGCGCTTGATCTTCTCGTCCCAGTCGATCGACTTTACGCGAGTCTGAAAACAGGTGATGTCGTAGAGGCCATATTCGCGGCCGATACGCTGGCTGTGCTCGAAGATCTCGCTCACGTACGAGTACTTTTCCTTGGGGATGTACGCGAGCTCTTCGAGCAGAGGCAGATAGCAGTAGGACTCGATGTCGCACTGCGCGCCGGGATAACGATTCCAATACCAGGTGCCGCCGAAGTCGCCACCGGCCTCGATTATCCGGAAGTTGTCGATACCGGCTTCCTTGAGGCGGGCGCCCGCGAGCAGTCCTGAAAAGCCACCGCCGATGATCACGACGTCGATTTCGTCGGTCAGCGGATCGCGGGTGAAGCCTGGCTCCGCGTAAGGATCATCCTCATTGTAATGGGCAAATTTCCCGGACAACTCAAGGTACTGCGCCTCGCCATCGGCACGCAGGCGCTTGTCCCGCTCTTGACGGTACCTCTCGCGCAAAGCGTCGGGATCGAAATCCAGCCCTGCCTTCGCCGCCTCGAGCGGATCCGGCTCGTTGGCGGCTGCGCTTTCGTCCTCGTCGACGGCAGCACGAGTCCCTCTTATTGGCGCGCTACCGAAAGCACCGCCATTGACCTCGCCCGTCAACTCGTCGCCTTCAACACGGACCTTGTAGTCGAGCGACATCGCGATTGGCTGAGACATCACCATCGACCATGAGAGCGTATCTCCGTCGATGATTCCCGAGATCAGCAGCGCTCCGAAATTGCTGTGCATCGAACCTTCAAAGGTGCCGCCATTGGTCTTGAAGCGCAGCGTAAACTTCTGCTCGCCCATTTGCGTGTCGGCAATTGCATTCCACTTTCCGTCTGCATTCATAGTCAAATCCCCTGCCGAAATATCAGCCAAGCTTGACCGCAAATTGCAAGAGCGGTTGCGACCATGCTCCTTGGGTCCCAACGGCTGATAGCCATCGGCGGATGCGGGCGCTATAGAGATCGGCGATGGCCGAGCATGAGCCGCGCGCGCGGCGCCGCGATGAGGCGAAGCAGAATCCGCACGAGCGCGAAGATCTTGATCTGATCCGCCTCGAAGAGCAGGAGATTCGCCGCGAGAAATCGCGGAATCGGCGGCTCTCCGAGATGCTCCGCTTCGCCGACCTGATGGCGATCCTGATGGTGCTCGCGACGCTGATGAGCGCTTACGCGACGTGGCGGACGGCGCAGGTCACCAACGCGGTATTCTTGATCGCGGATCGGCCGTTCCTGGGCGTGCAGCAGGCGCGCTTCGAGGCCGTCGATTCGACCCGGCCAACGATCACGGTGGACTTCCGCAATTTCGGCCAGATTCCCGCGATCGACGCGATCGCGTCTGTTTATGCGCTGGTCGATGGCAAGCGCGTCAAGCCTGTCGCCGGTGAGATGGCGTCGATCGATGCGGGCATCGTGCCGCCCAACGTTCCCTACTATCTGTATGCTTACCTGCCGACCGACGCCTATCAGCACGTGGTCGCCGGAAAATCAAATCTTCAAGTGCAGGTCCGCTTGATGTACAAGAGTCCGCGTCTGCTTCACGAGTATTGTTACTTCGAGCGGATAGTATATGACTATCGGTCGGGAACGTTCAGGATGGCGGGGGGCAACGATCGCTGCGGCTCCGAAGTGTTTTGAATTATGACGTGAAACGGCAGGCTTATTCGCCAACCAACTTCGCAGGGAGGAAATTGCATGACACGAGGGAAAAACGCGCTTAGGCGGGCCGCATTGGTTGGCGTGTTCGCGATGCTGGCAGGACTCGCCGGATGCTCGACCGACACGCCTCCGGCCCCTCAAACCGGTGACCCGGTAACCCAGGCCAACTTCGACTTGTCCAAGTGCCAACAGCTCGAGGCGAATCTCTACAAGTGCCCGGCCATCGACAAGCCCCTTTGCACGCCGCAATTCAATCGCAGCGACATCAGCTGCGTTCGGATCGGCGACAAGGGCAGCGTCTTCGTCACGCGCCAGGGCATGCCGCAGTAGCGCGCGGACGGATGCTGCGCGCCGCATGCGCGGCGAGTATCATTTGATTATCGACGATGCGCTGCCCGATTTGCCGAAAGCCGGTTGATGCCTCGCCAAAGAACGCCTTCCGGCCGTTTTGTTCCGAGCGTTGCCGGATGGTCGATCTGGGCACGTGGGCCGCGGAAGAGTATCGCGTGCCCGACAAGCCCGCCGAGCCCGGCAACGAGCATCCCGACGACATGCCACGCAAGGGCAGGCTCCTGCATTGAAAGGCGGCGCGCGTTAGTCTCAGCACGGCATGGATTCGCCGCGCATTCATCCTTCATCGGTAATTAGCGCCGGGGTCGAACTGGGCCCCGGCGTCGAAATCGGACCGCTCTGCCTGCTCGACGGAAAGATCAGGCTCGGCCCAGGCACGCGGCTGATCGGTCACGTCACCATCCTTGGCCAGACTGAACTCGGCGAAGAGAACGTGCTGCATCCGGGCGTCGTGATCGGCGACGAGCCGCAGGACCTGAGCTACACCGGCGTGCCGCGCTCGGTACGAATCGGCAATCGCAATGTGTTCCGCGAATACGCGACGGTGCATCGCGGCAGCGAGCGCGGTGCGACGACGATCATGGGCGACGACAACTTCATGATGCAGAACTCGCACGTCGCGCACGATTGCCGCATCGGCAATTCGACGATAATCGCGGGCGGCGCGCTGCTCGCGGGATGGGCCGAGTTGGGCGACCGTGCGCTGGTCTCGGGCAACTGCGTCGTGCATCAGTACACCCGTATCGGGCGGCTTGCGATGCTGCGCGGGCTCAGCCGCACGAGCCGCGACGTGCCGCCCTTCTGTGTGATGGATGGGACGCACACGCTGCGCGCGATCAACGTCATTGGACTGCGCCGCGCGGGATTCAAAGTCGCGCAGATAACCGCGTTGCGCCGAGCGTTCGAGGCGCTCTTCGGCAAGCGGCAGAACCTGAAGCTCGCGCTCGAGCGGCTGATCGATTCGGGCGAGCTGAACGCCGAAGTAAACGAAATGATCGATTTTATCCGAGCCTCGAAGCGCGGAGTTGCATTTGGTCCAAAGGACGGCAGGTCCAGCGATCTTGATGACTAAATCTTCCCTCGCCAGAGGTTGTGCGTCTCGGCGCGGCCTGCGAGAATTTCCGCGGATCGCTATCTGGCTATGCGAATAAAACCCCGCTTCATTATCGGCGTTGGCGTGATTGTCGCGGCGATCGCGTATTTGATCATCACGTCGATCCGCAACACCTCCGAGTATTACCTGACGGTGCCGGAGGTGAGCGCACGAGCGACCGAACTCGCGGGACAGTCGCTGCGCGTCGCAGGCCGCGTCAAGGCCGGGACCATCGGCTGGGATCCCTCGACGCTCACGCTCAAGTTCGCGATCTATCCGATTCCGGGCGCGCCCGGCGAAGGGGTTAAACCCGTGGCGGAGAGCGAGCCGCCGACCTTTCGCGTCGTCAGCGCCGGTGAGCCCAAGCCCGACATGTTCGCACCCGATCGCGACGTGATCGTCGAGGGCAAGCTCGGCTCCGACGGCGTAATCAACGCGACCCAGGTGATGACGAGCTGCCCTTCCAAGTATCGCCCGACCCAAGGACAATGAGTCGATGCCTGACCTCGGCAAACTCGCTCTCGCAATAGCGCTAATCCTCGCGGTCTATTCGATCTTCGCGAATATCTACGGCACGCGGCGCAATTCGCCGGACTTCATCGTCAGCGCGCGGCATGCGCTGTGGGCGATGTGTGCGATGGTCACCATCGCGGTCGCCAATTTGTGGCTCGGACTTCTGCGCAGCGACTTTTCGATGGAATACGTTGCCGCATATTCGAGCACCACGCTTCCCACCGCATACAAGTTCACCGCGCTATGGGGCGGGCAGCAGGGCTCGCTGCTGTTCTGGACGTGGCTCTTGTCGATCTTCACCTCGATCGCGGCGTTCCAGAATCGGCGCCGCAATCCCGAGATCGCGCCGTATGCGCTCGCGGTGCTGGCAACGATCGCGATCTTCTTTCTCGGAATGCTGAATTTCGTGACGCGCCCGTTCGATCTGATCTCACCTGTACCGCTGCAGGGCACCGATCTGAATCCGCTCCTGCAGAACTACTGGATGGCGATCCATCCGCCGTCGCTCTACACCGGCTATGTCAGCTCGACCGTGCCGTTCGCATTTGGCGCCGCCGCTCTCATCACCGGCAAGCTCGACGATTCGTGGATTCGCTCGACGCGGCGCTGGGCGATCTTCTCGTGGTTCTTTCTCACCCTCGGCAACATGTTCGGCGCGCGATGGGCCTACGAAGTCCTGGGCTGGGGCGGCTACTGGGCGTGGGATCCGGTTGAGAACGCCGCCTTCATGCCGTGGCTCGTGATGACGGCCTACCTGCATTCGGTGATGATCCAGGAACGCAAGGACATGCTTAAGGTGTGGAACCTTGCGCTGATCGGACTCGCCTTTGCGCTCACGATCTTCGGGACCTTCATCACGCGCAGCGGGGTTATCTCCTCGGTGCATTCGTTCACCCAATCGGGGCTCGGGCCATATTTCCTGAGCTTCCTGATCGCGGTCGTGCTGTGTTACTCGGCGCTGCTCATCTGGCGCGCCAGCGATTTGCGCAGTCCCGCGGAGTTCGAATCGTATCTTTCGCGCGAGGCTGCGTTCCTGTTCAACAACCTGGTGCTGGTCGGGATCGCGTTCGCGGTTTTCTGGGGCACGATTTTCCCGGTGCTCTCGGAATGGGTGCGCGGCGTGAAAATCACCGTCGGCCCGCCGTTCTTTAACAGTGTTAATGGACCGCTCGCGCTCGCATTGATCTTCCTGATGGGCGTGGGACCGCTGATCGCCTGGCGACGGACGACGCCGGTGCGCCTCGCGCAGGTTTTCGCGGCGCCTGCGATCACCGGCGTCGCGATCGGAATCCTCGCGGCTGCGATGGGCCTGCGTGAGTGGTATGCGCTCACGGGCTTCTCGCTGGCTGCGTTCGTGCTAGGCACGATTATCGTCGAGTTTCGCCGCGGCGTGGTCGCGCGCGTGCAGATGGTGAAAGAACCACCGGCCAAAGCGCTCGTGAACCTCGTCGCGAAGAACAATCGCCGCTACGGCGGCTATATCATTCATATCGGCGTGCTGGTCGCGTTCGTCGGCGTGGTCGGCTCATCGTTCTTTCGCGCCGAGGTCAAGAAGAGTGTCGCCGTGGGCTCGAGCTTCACGATCGGATCGTTCAGCCTGAAGTACCTGGGACTCGACGAGAGTGAGACGCCGCACCTGGAAGAGGCGACCGCGCGAATCCAGGTGATGCGTGACGGCCGCGAGATCACCCTGATGACGCCGGCCAAGCTTTTCTACAAGCGTCAACAGCAGCCCGCGACCAAGGTCGCGATCCGCTCGACGCCGTTCGCCGATCTCTACATCGTGCTCGCTGGCCTCGACGAGAACGGCAATCGTGCCACCTTCGAAGTTTTCCTCACGCCGCTGGTGTTCTGGTTATGGGCGGGGGGCGTGTTGATGGCGATCGGCACCGTCGTCGTGATGTGGCCGAACGTGCGCGAGCGCGCCGCGATCTCGGTCGCGGTCGGCCGTCGCCGCGCCGACGATCTCCTTGGCGAGCCCGCGCCGGGAGGCCAATAGTGATTCGCCGCTTCATCGCGCGCCGCTCGACCGCCGTCGGCACTTTAATCCTCGCGATTCTCGTCGCGGCGATCTCGGTCACTTACGCTGCCACGCGCGTATCAGTCGGCGAGGTCAGCGAGGGCCTGACCTGCCAATGCGGATGCGGCCTCACGGTCGCCAACTGTAACCATCCGACGTGCAGCTTCTCGGTGCCGCTGCGCACCGAAATCGAAGGCATGCTTGATCGCGGAATGAGCCGCGACGCGATCATCGGCTTCTATCGCAACAAGTTCGGCGAGAAGATTCTCTCCGCGCCAACAACCGAAGGCTTCAACCTGCTGGCGTGGACGATGCCGTTTGCGGCGATCGTCGTCGGAGGCGGTCTGATTGCGATCGCATTTACGCGCTGGCGCCATGCGCCTGGGTCGAAGCCCGCCGAGTCGTCGCCAAGCGACGCTGTTGCGCCATTCGATGACGAGCTGCGCCGGCGGCTCGAACGAGAGCTCAAGGAGCAGCTCTAGCGATGCTCGTCATGGTCGCGTCCGCGCTGATTATCGCCGGCGTTGCGCTATTCGTCGCGGCGCCGCTCAGCATCGGCGCGCTGCCGACGCGCCGCAAAAGCGCCCGCGACGAGGCGTGGGCGCGGCTCGAGCATGAGCGCGCGCTTGCGATGCAGGGTCTGCGCGAGCTCGAATTCGATCGCGAGATGGGCAAACTGGCCGACGCTGACTACGAGTCACTCAAGAACGGCCTCGAATCGCGCGCGCTCGCTGCGATGCAGACGATGGATGAAGCGCGGAAATTGTCCATCGTGCGCGAGCTTCCACCCGCGGCCGCGCCTGCTGCCGAGCCAGCCCGACGCGAGCCCGCGCCCGTTCTCACTCTTCGTCCCGATTCCGGCTCGCGCGCGCCGCATGTGCGCTTCTGCCCGCAGTGCGGCACCCGCTCGCTCAAGGACGCGCACTACTGCGCCGAGTGCGGCACCGCGCTCAAGCCTTCGTCGCGCGCCACCAACTGGAACGAGTGATGGCGGCGCCGGTCGTTGAAACCCACGGCCTCGGCAAAACCTTCGGACAGCATCACGTCTTGCGGGACATCGATTTCCGCCTCCTGCCGGGCCGCGGCACGTTCATTATCGGCGCCAACGGCGCGGGCAAATCGACCCTGCTCAAGATTATCGCGGGCCTTTCGACACCTACCGCTGGACACGCTCTTGTCTTCGGCCTGGACAGCCGCGAGTTGACTGCGCGTTATCGGCGCCGGATCGGCCTCGTATCGCATCAGAGTTTTCTCTATCCGAATCTGACTGCGCGCGAGAACCTGGAATTTTACGGCGTGCTCTATGCGCTCAGCGATCCGCGTGCGCTCGCCGTGCGATGGCTCGAGCAGGTCGGGCTCGCGCGCTATGCCGACAATCGCGTGCGCGAATTCTCACGCGGCATGGAGCAGCGTCTCGCGACGGCGCGGGCGATGCTCGCGGAGCCCGCGCTGCTCTTGCTCGACGAACCTTTTGCGTCGCTCGATAACGAGGGCGAGGCGATAGTCGCGGGCCTGATTCGTCATGCGATGACGATGGGTGCTTCGGTCGTCGCGAGCGCGCATTCGGCCGCCGAGATCGAAGGCGTGGATTTCGAGATGCTCGAAATTTCGCGCGCCACTCTCGCGCCGTTGCGTAGCAAGGAAAAACCCGAGGGCCGCGGGATCGCGCGGCTGCGCTCGCTGCTCGGGCGTTAAGCGATGGCAGCATTCGCCGCAATTCTGCGCAAGGATCTGCGCCTCGAAGCTCGCAGCGGCGAAAGCACCGTAGCGCTTATCGCGTTGTCGTTGCTGATCCTGGTCGTGATGGTCTTTGCGCTCGATGCGACGCGCGCGCGCGGCGTCGAAGCCGCCGCCGGCGCGCTGTGGGTGGCGCTCGTGTTCGCGGGGATGCTCGGCGCGACGCGCGCGCTGCTGGCCGAACGTGAGAATGGATGTATCCGCGGCCTCCTGATGAGTCCGATCGATCCCGCGACGATTTATGCCGCCAAGCTCGCTGCCGCATTCATATTCATGCTGATCGCGGAAGCCGCCTCGGTTGTGCTGATGGTGCTGTTCTTCAATCTCGATTTCGACGCGACCATCTGGCGCGAGGCGCCGATCCTGATTCTCGGCACACTCGGCTTCTCCGCGCTTGCGACGCTGCTCACCGCGATTTCGGGCCGCACGCGGATGGGTGATCTGCTGCTGCCGATTCTCGCCGTGCCAATGTTCGTACCGGCTCTTATCGCGGGCGTGAAAGCATCGACCGCCGTGCTCGGCGGCGCGCCACTTGGCGCAATCGCCCAGTGGCTCCGGATTCTGGTAGCATTCGACGTTCTTTTCGTGACCGCCGGCTACCTGCTCTTCGAGTACGTCGCCCGCGAGGATTGAATCGATTTCAAATGAGCTCCACAAGCAAGCTGCTCGGATGGCTGAGCCTCGCCTCGATGCTGATCGCGATCGTAATGGTCTTCGACTACGTGCCGACCGAGGCCGACCAGGGAATCGTGCAGCGCATCTTCTATTTTCACGTGCCGTGCGCATGGGTTGCCTTTGCCGCGTTCGGGATCGTCGCGATCGCGAGCGTGTTCTACCTGTGGCTCGGCAACTCGCTGTGGGACGATCTCGGCTACGCGGCCGCCGAAGTCGGGATGGTCTTCTGCACGCTGATGCTGGTCAGCGGGATGCTGTGGGCCAAGCCGATTTGGGGCGTGTGGTGGACGTGGGATTCGCGCCTCACAACGACATTCATCCTGTGGCTGCTTTACGGCGGGTACATGATCCTTCGCGCGGGTTCCGACGACTCGCCGCAGGTGGCGCGCTTTGCGGCCGTGATTGGAATTGTCGCCGCGCTGGACGTGCCGATCGTGATCGTATCGGTGCGGCTGTGGCGCACTATTCATCCCGCGGTGCTGGTGACTAAGCAGGGCGGCCACGGCCTCGAGGATCCGCGCATGATCGCGACGTTGCTGGTGGCACTGGGCGCGTTCACGATCCTGTTTGCGTGGCTCTTGATGCTGCGTTTTTCGCAGATGCGCTCGCGGACCCGGATTCAAGCCATCGGCCGGATGCTCTCGCTGGCAGAGGTCCGCGCCGGAGGCCGTTAATGGATCACTTTAAGTTTCTGGCCGCCGCGTATTCGATAATCTTCGGCGTGATTTTCCTCTACGTGCTCTACGTATGGCGCCGCCAGTCGGCCTTGGAAGCGGAGCTGCGGCAGATGGAAGCCCGCCTGAAATCGCTGATGGAAGAGCCGCGCGAAGACGACGATCGCACGGAACCTCACGCGTGACGCGAGTTTGGCGATCGCGAGCCGGGCGCATATGATCTGACCGAGAAACGGCGGAGGCACGGTCATGAAGAAAATCATTCAGGTCAGGATCTTCAAGGGCGAGCAGATGTACGTCGCCGAGTGCCTGGACCTTCCCGTCGTTACGCAGGCGCCGACGCTCGACGAGTTGGCGAAGAATTTGCGCGAAGCGATCGCTTTGGAGATCGAAGGAGAAGATTTGTCGTCCTTCGGCATCGCACCGATGCCTTCCGTCCTTGCCAGCTTTGAACTCGACCTTGCGAGCGATGCCTAAGCTCAAGCGTCTTTCAGGAGCTCAGGTAGTTTCGATCTTCAAGCGGTTTGGATTTCAGGTCGTTTCGCAGAGGGGAAGTCACATCAAGCTCCGCCGAATCTTTGTCGGCGGGCAGACACAAACCTTGACGATTCCGGCCCACACTCAACTCGATGTTGGAACTGTCAACGGCGATTTATCGCCAGGGCCTGAAGTACACTACTGAAGAGGAGCTGAAACCGCACTTCTATGCATAGCGGCGCTTGCCTTCTATTGATTCGTGCGCATCTTGATTAGCTGGATTACCTGATGGAATTCCGCGACTACTACAAGACCCTGGGCGTCGAGCGCACTGCTTCCGAAGCTGAAATCAAAAGCGCCTACCGTAAGCTCGCCCGCAAGCATCATCCGGATGTAAACCCGGGCAACAAGGATGCCGAGCAGAAATTTAAGGAAATCAACGAGGCCTACCAGGTCCTCTCGGATTCGACCAAGCGCAAGAAGTACGACGAGCTCGGCGCTGACTGGGAGCGCGGTGCGACCGATGAGGAGATGCGCCAGCGCTATGCGCGCGAGGCGGCTGCGGCGGGCGGCGCAGCGCAGGGCTTCGACGGGGAAGACTTCAGCGATTTCTTCTCACAGTTCTTCGGCGGCGGAGGCGGCGGTGCGTTTCATCGCAGACCGAGTCGCGGCGGCTTCTCGGGATTCGATTTGGGCGGCGGGCCGATGCGCGCACCTGACCTTCGCGCGGAAGTGGAAGTCTCGCTCAGCGAGGCGATGCGCGGCGCCAAGCGTCGGCTCGACCTCGCCGCCGAAGACGAATGCCCGCAATGCGGCGGCAGCGGCATGATCGCGCGCGAGCAGAAGCAGGGTAAGACTCGTGTCATCCGCTCGGCCGAGCCATGCCCGAAGTGCGGCGGCGTGGGCGTACTGCCGGCCCATCGCACTCTCGAGGTTACGATTCCTGCGGGCGTTGGCGACGGGACGCAGCTGAGGCTCAAAGGGCAGGGCGGTCACGCTCCGCGCAAGGATCTGAACGGTGATCTCTATCTGACGATTCGCATCGTGCCGCAGACAGGCTTTGCCGTGCACGCCCGCGACGTCAGATGCGTCCTACCGGTATGGGATTACGAGGCCGCGCTCGGCGCTGAAGTGACAGCGCCGACAGTCGACGGAAAAATCGCGCTCAAGATCCCGGCTGGCAGCCAGACCGGGCGCGTGATGCGCCTGCGCGGCAAGGGCCTGCCACAACATGGCAAGGATGCGGCGGGCGACCTGCTCTACGAGCTCAAGGTGCTCGCGCCGACGGATCTCACGTCCGACGAGAAAGACTTGATGCAGCAGCTTGCCGACAAGCGGCAAGCCCGCGGAGTGCCTGACCCGCGCGCCGAGGTGGGGAGGAGTTGAGCCATGGCGCGCCGCACTCAATCGACGATTAGACGACGCACCTCGCGCGGCGAGATCGTGCTCTTGAGCCGCACCGTGCTGTGCTCGGTGACCGGAATCAGCGAGCGCCAGCTCGCGGTCTGGGAGCATGAAGACCTGATCGCGCCCGCGCGGATAAGCGACGCAGATGGCGCCGCGGAACCACTCTACAACCGCGATGCGCTCAGGCGCGTCCGATTGATTCGCACGCTCGCGGAAGAGCTCGAGGTGAATCTCCCCGGCATCGGCATCATCCTGCATCTGCTGGACAGCCGCTCGCGCTGACAGTCTGCTAATAATTCGAACCTGTCTGTCATCGGGAGCGAAGTCGAGGGACCTTCGGTTGGTCCGACGGGACCGGTGCCAGACATCGCGCAACGCCTTCCTGATTTTGACTTGCGACCGATGCGAGAAGCCGCTCCCGCTTTGCGGGCGTGGTCATTCAACAGGCCAGGCGGGTCGTGGAGGTCTTGGCCTGCGCCGAATACGTCAGACTGATTTCAGCTTCTTATTGGCTGGTTTATCGGAAGCCAGGCGTCTTGCCGCTTCGCCGAGCGCTCCGGCGCGATGCCATCGGCTGTATTCTTCGACGGTCAGGCCGTGTGCGAGCTCGAGCGCGACCGACAGGCCTGCCAGGACGAACACTTGTGCCAGCACGCTGATGCGGGGGGCGAGTCCGAGTCCACCGCCTTCCTGAGCCGTTGGGGCATGAATTACCAGGTCGGCTAATTGGGCGAGGCCCGATTCGCGATTGCCCGTGATCGCGATCAGTTGCGCGCCTTGATCCTTTATGGCGGTGGCCGTCGATAGCAGCTCATCGGTATAGCCGCTGTTCGAGATCGCGATCACGACGTCGCGCGGATGCACCTGGCCCAGGCTGCCGTGCAGCGTCTCCGTCGCGTGAAGAAACGTGGTGGGGGTGCCGACCGAGCAGAAGAGGCTCGCCGCGTAGCGTGCGACGTGCTCGGGCTTGCCGACTCCCGTCACATGAACGCGTCCGCCGCGGCCGAGCGCGGTGCGGATAACTTCGACGCTGCGCGAGATGGCGTCGAGGTTGAGGCTCGCGCGCATCGTCGCGAGCTCCGCCAATGCCGCGTCGAAGAACTCCTCCACTTCGGCAGTTGAGCCCGCGTCCTTCGAGCGCGGTGAGTGCTCCGAGCGCGGATGCACGAGCGGCAGCGGCTCGCCATACAACCTCACGATCTCGTCGCGCAGTTCGAAGCCCGCCGGGAACGCGCCGAGTCGAGTTACACACACGGCTCCGGAAGCGTTGGCCAGGCGGCCGATCTTCTCCCACGAAAGGCCGAGCCTGAGGCCCGTCATCACACCGCCGAGGAACGCATCGCCGGCCCCGGTCGAATCGACCTGCCGCACCTTGAAGGTGGGGACTTGGACGGCAGCGTCCTTCGCTGCGATCGAGCATCCCTTTTCGCCATCCGTGATTATCACCGCGCGATTTCCGTAGCGGATGCGAATCGCCTCGGCGAGCTTCAACGGATCGCGGCCGTTGCCGTTGATCAACTCGCGCGCCGCCGCCTTGGCGGGCTTCAGGTACGTCGCGAGCTTGAGCGCGCGCTCGAGCTCGGCGCGTGTGCCGAGCGTGCCGATCGCGTCCGAGGGTCGCACGTCGAGGTCGAGGACGGTGGGAATCGAATGCGTGCGGGCGAAGAGAAGGATCGCGAGCACCGTACGCAGCGGGAGCTGCGATACTTCCGTCGATACCAGCGCGGCGCGGCGGATGAAGCTCGCGTGACGGCGGCGAATCTCGTCAGGCGCGAGCTCGCCGGTCGCGCCGCGTGCCATGTAGATCGCGCGATTGCCGTCCTTATCGACGAACACGGTCGCGAACGACGAGGCGCTGCCGTCGAAGGTGAGGTTATGGCGGATACCGAAGCGATCCATCGCCTCGCGCAGAAACTCGCCGTTGCGATCGTCGCCGAGTTTGCCGAAGATCCCGGTGGATAGTCCCAGCACCCGCGCCCATCCTAGATGGTTAAGCACCAGGCCGCCGATGGCGGTGCGCTCCATCGCAGCGCCCGCGCCATGCGAGCGCAGCAGGATTTTCTCGTCGGCCTGGATGATACGTGGAGTGCGGTAAAACAGGTCCACGACCATGCTGCCGCATCCGGCTACGTCGAGTTTTTCTTCAGCCATCTACGTGGGCGATTCTTCTAGGCGGTCTTCAACGCCGGCGCGCGGCCGGCGGGCGAATCGTATTCGGTGACCCATCCGCGCTCAAGCGTCGCGAGGGCATGCTCATGGAGCTGGGCGAAGCGCGATGCGAATTCGCGCCGCTCGTCGGCCGATAGCGCGAGCGTTCCTTCCGCCAGCGCCTCGCTCGATATCACGCCCATCTCTTTGAGCCCGGCTTTGAGGCACGCGATCGTTGGCGTGACGTTCTTGCGCCCACGCTTGAATGCGGTGGCCTCGCGAAATTCGGCGAGCGCGGCCTCGTAGAGGCTCATCAGCTCGCGATCGGCGGAGCGGCATACCTGCCACGCCCGTTGCCATTCGCGCGGCTGCACGTTGGCGGGACCGGCGACAATGCCGTACGGCCGCGCGCGCTGCGTCAGATAGCGATTCCAGTGGTACCGCACGCGATCGCCGACGCCCTCGGGCGGCGCCAACAGATCGAACATCAGGTGCGCATTGCCGATGTAGAGCGCGAATTCGTGACTCGATTTGAAGTGCGAGGCGGCGCGCGTGTAGTTGCCGATCACGCTCTTGTTGGCCGTCACCTTGACCCCGCGCACATATGGAAGCCGGCTCATGTCCTTGACGTCGTGCGTATGCATATGCGGGGCGTGACCGGGCGCGGCGATATCGGCGTTGTCGTAGAGGAAGATCGGAATCATCCGGCCCATGCGGTTGAATAGCGAACCGATGTCACGCTCGACGAACTCGGTCGGATGGTGCGAGTCGCGGATCGAAAGCGGCGCGACGACTGCGGCGTCGGCTTCGATCTCCATCGCGTATTCGAGATTCTCAAGTGTCTCGCGGCGCGTATGTGCGGTGATACCGGCCCATGCCTCGACCCGCTTAGCCAGCTGCTCCGCGACGTTGTGGCATTCCTCGACCGCGATCTGTGTCACGAGCTGGCGATGCGAATTGTCGATCTTATCCCACTCGCCGTTGGTGCCTGCAGCGAAAATGATATCGGCGCCGGCGCCGCCCTGGAGCGCATGACGAACGACGGCACGTTGCTCCTGTTCGATCACCCGGCCGCCGCCGTCGAGGACGGTGACGATCGGAATCGAAAGCCCGGGCCGCGGGATATAGTCGTCGATCGACTGCACCGCGCGGATTTTAGCAGATAGCGGCGCGTTCTGCCGCTATCCGATACCGAGGCCGATCTTGGTCGTGAAATCCCAGTGCCTGTCATCCTGAGAGGCGAAGTTCTCCAGATGCACCTGCACGGTCAGGCGGTAATCACCGCCCTCGCTGAGCGCGCCGACCGGAGGATTCGGATACCACAGCGACTTCTTGCAGGCCTCGATCACCATCTTGTCGAGCGCGGTTTTTCCGGAGTGCTGCTCGAGGATGATTTCCTTGAGCTTGCCGTTGCGATCCATGATCGCAGTCACGACTGTCGGATGGATCTCGGTCGGGAGCTTGAGAATCGAGATCTCGTCAGTCCGCTCGAGGATTCGCAGTTGCGCGTAAACGCGTTCCATAAGGGTCTGGGAGAAGTTCGCGTACTGCGCGGCTTTGCCGTTGAGCAGGGTTTCGAAGGCCGGCGTGCGATCGGTGCCGATTTCGCGCGAGAGCCCCGGCGTAGCCTGGAAGACCTGTGCGCTGCCGGGATCGTCGACCTTCGCCATCAAGCCCGAGCTATGAATCTTGGGTTGGAATTCCGTGGTGTCAGAGGAGAGTGAGCTGAGATCGGTTACTATGTGCGGATGGGCATCGGCTTGGGGCAGCGGCTGCGGCGCGTTGTTGCTGCTGCATCCGCTGACCAGCGCAGCGAGCGCAATCGATGCGCCAACGCATAAGAGTCTCGAAGCTTTCACTTGGCGTCCCCGGCGATTAGTTTTGGCCGAGCATTATTGTAGTCGGCGATAAAGGCGTCGAATAGTTCCTCGCCGAGGTTGCGCTCCTCCTTGCGCACGACCTCGTTGTGCTTCTTGGCGATCGAATCGCCAAAGCCGGCCAGAAACTCGAGCGTCGGCGAGTAATGATATTCGCCGCGGAAGAGGCCGTTGTAGTCGTACAGGCCGTCATTACGCCTGCGGGTCGAAATCTGGGTCGTCAGGCCGCCGCTGCCCTGCGCGAGAACGCGCATGAACTCGCCCGCCACCATATCCATCACCTGGTGGATTCCGATCGGCGCGACCAGCTCAGGAATCGCGTCCATCCGGTTGGTCAGCGTCGTCGCATCGCCGTCGCGAACGTAGTCGGTCACGAAACTCAGGTTGTCGAGGCCGAACGTAAGAGACAGGCTCTGGATATGCGCCCACGAGACGGTGCGGTACGTGCCGTGCGTGATCGCACTGAGCGCGATACTGTCGCCCGCGGGCGCGAAGTGCTCATCGAACGGTGTCAGCATCCCATGCCGCAGCATGAAGGTCATAGTGATTCGCCCGTGATCGAAACCGTTGCGCATCCAATAATGGCCATGCGAGTCGTAAATCGCGGCCTCGCCCGAAACGGCAGGAACGAGCTTGTGGTAAAAATTGTAAAGATGCGGGAAGGGCTTGAGCGCGTCTTCCTTGATCGTCGCGTCGAGATTGAACAGGACGTAGGGGCCTGACGGTGAATCGAACTCATCGAGGTAATTCTTGATGTCGACGTAGTGCTCGAGCTCTCCCCAGAAGTGTGGCAGGTCGCGTTTAATGCGATCGAGCGCGGCGCGGTCGTGATGGTTGAAATGGCCGGGCGCCGTGTCCCACGGCGGAGCGAGATCGCCGTGGGTTTCCTGGAAAATCGCGCCGAGCGCGTCGACGATATCGCCGAGTCCGCTGGTGTTCATGAGGAGTTGCCCGCTGAGCTCGCCGATCACGCTCGATGGCGCGCCATCAGTCGGCATCACGGGCGGCTTGATCGCGAACATCCCAGTGAAGCCCTGCGTCACCTCGGGCGGTCCGCAGCTCTTGGCGAGGCTGTAGTAGTAATCCTTGGAACGGGGCACGCCGCTGACGCAGATCTCATGCGTGCCGTCTTTGAGTTTGATCCATGGGATATCTTCCAGATCGTACAGCGCCGCGGCCCGAATCAGCGTCGCCTGGCGCGGGGGCGCCAGCTCGCGAACGTGCTTGACCTCCGGCGATAGCTCCGGGTGAAAGGCGATCCGGCGCTGATACTCCAGGTTGCGATCGAAGATCTGAAGCGCTCGTGAGACACGCTCTGGACCTGGCGGAGCCAGCTGCACGATCGGCTCAAAGAGGTTCTGCTCCGGCGCTGCGAATCCCCAATCAGCGGGGATGGTTGCGGATACGCGAGGCGAGGGCTGCGTCGCTTTCTTTTCTCCTGACCGGCAAACCCGGGGAACCGTGGTTATAATGAGGAACACGGCGAGGGCAGAGAACATCGCCGGGCGGTGGGCGCGGCGAAAACCGAGGTGAATTGTGCCGTTTCCCATCGGATGGTATCTTAACTGGATTGCAGAGTCGGAAAACCGAGTCGTAAGAAAATGAAAACTGGAATCCATCCTGACTATCGTCGCTGCATGGTCACTTGTGCCTGCGGCAACACCTTCGAAACGCGCTCAACGGTGCGTGAACTGCACGTCGAGGTCTGCTCGAAGTGCCATCCGTATTACACCGGCACACAGCGCCTGGTCGATACCGCGGGACGCGTCGAACGCTTCAAGCGCAAATACGGAATGAAGTAGCATTGCAACCTCCGCCGCCCGCTGCGTCTTGCACGCTCGGGTGAGCGGGGGAAAGAGATACGCGGCCCGGCCGGAATGGCTCGGCCGCTTTTCATTTCTAAAGCGATTGGTGCGATCCCGTGGAAGGTTTCATCGACAAGCTGGGCGCGATCGAAGAGCACTTCGCCGATCTCGAACGTAAGCTCTCCGATCCGGCGACGCTCGGCAATCAGCGCGAGTATGCGCGCCTGGCCAAGGAGCGCTCGCAGCTAGCCCAGCTCGCGGAATGCTCCCGGGATTATCGCGCCTTGATGAGCGAAATCGCCGAGCACAAGTCGCTGCTCTCCGGCGATGACGCCGATTTGCGCGAGCTCGCCAAGGCCGAGCTGCCCGAGCTTCAGACCAAGCAGACCGCGCTCGAAGAGAAACTCAAGGTTCTGCTCCTGCCGCGTGATCCAAATGACGATAAGAACGTCATCCTCGAAATCCGCGCCGGCACCGGCGGTGCCGAGGCCTCGCTCTTCGCGGGCGAGCTCTATCGGATGTATTCGCGATACGCCGAGCGCCAGGGATGGAAGGTCGAGGCGCTAAGCCTCAGCGACACCGGCCTTGGCGGAATCAAGGAAGTGATCGCGAATATCAGCGGGCGCGGCGCCTACTCGCGGCTCAAGTTCGAAGGCGGAGTGCATCGCGTACAGCGCGTGCCCGAGACCGAGGGTTCGGGGCGCATCCACACATCGGCGGTGACGGTCGCGGTGATGCCCGAGGCCGACGACGTCGAAGTGAACATCAACGAGGAGAAGGATCTCCGCATCGACGTGATGCGTGCGTCGGGCCCCGGCGGTCAGAGCGTCAACACCACGGACTCCGCGGTGCGAATCACGCATATCCCGTCAGGTATGGTGATCATCTGCCGCGACGAGAAATCGCAGCACAAGAACAAGGCGCGCGCCCTCAAGATTCTGCGCGCGCGGCTCCTCGAAAAGGCCCAGGAAGAGCAGAACGCCAAGATCGCCGAGCAGCGCCGCTCGATGGTCGGGACGGGCGACCGCTCCGAGCGAATCCGCACCTACAATTTTCCGCAATCGCGCGTCACCGATCATCGCGTCAACCTGACGATTCATCAGCTCGACCAGGTTCTCGACGGCGCTCTCGATCAAATAATCGACGCCCTGACCAACGCCGAACAGGCGCAGGCGATGAGCGCCTGACGAGCCGCGATGGCGGCCGACATCCTCGCGGCGGCGATCCACCGGTTGGAAGCGGCTGATATCGAGACGGCACGGCTGGATGCTGAAGTTCTGCTGGCCGAAGCCGCGCAAGTATCGCGCGTCGAAATCCTGACCGGCACGCTCGTTGTCTCTTCTGAAGCATTACACAAATTCGATTCGATGGTTACGCGGCGCGCCGCTCGCGAGCCGGTCGCCTACATCGTCGGGCACAAGGAATTCTTCTCGCTCGATTTCGAAGTTACTCACGCGGTTCTGATCCCGCGGCCCGAAACCGAGTTTCTCGTCAGCGCCGCGCTCGAGGCGATCGCAGGCAAGCCCGGAGCACGGGTGCTCGACATCGGCACCGGCTCAGGCGCGATCGCGATTGCGATCGCCGTGAACGCTCCTGGAGCCATCGTGACCGCGGCCGATATTTCCGCTGAGGCGTTGGCAATCGCGCGCCGAAACGCGCGCCAACACCGTGTAGATGACCGCATGAGCTGCGCGCTGGCCGACGTCTACGAGGCGCTCGATAACAGCGAAGTACTTGGAACCTTCGATCTCATCGTGTCGAATCCGCCGTACGTCAGCGAAAAGTCACTCGCGCAACTGGCACCCGAAATTCTGATACACGAGCCGCGCGTCGCGCTGACGGACCATAGCGATGGTCTGCAATTCTATCGGCGAATCGCCCAGGGCGCGCGCTCGCACATGACGGACGACGCGCAATTGATGGTCGAAGCGGGCGCCGGTCAGGATCATGCAATCGTCGAAATCTTCGAGCGTGCCGGCCTTGCTCCGAACGGCGTGATCAACGATCTCGCGGGAATCCCACGCGTGGTGATCGCTTCAAATAGGCGTGCGTTTCCAAATACGCCGCGATGACCGGGTATATCGACGGT
This sequence comes from Candidatus Binataceae bacterium, assembly GCA_035508495.1. Classification (NCBI taxonomy): domain Bacteria; phylum Candidatus Binatota; class Binatia (SeqCode); order Binatales (SeqCode); family Binataceae (SeqCode); species Binataceae bacterium (SeqCode). The sequence continues at coordinate 18,912 of DATJMX010000045.1, read as the reverse complement.
GGCCGCGCCGTCTTATATCCTTGGCCGGAAACTCGGCTCAAACTTAATGGACGATACCGCTACACCCATACGCTCAAAGTTCATAGTTGAACTGATCAAGCCGTCGCACTACGACGATGAGGGCTATGTCATCCAGTGGTGGCGCGGCTTCATTCCTTCCAATTCGACCTCGGCGCTCTACGGACTTGCGATGCAAGCGCGCGCTGCGAACGTTCTCGGCGAGAATGTCGAAATCGAGTTGCGCGCGACCGACGAGACCAACACCAGGGTCCGTCCCGGCAAGGTCATCCGCCGCTTTGCGCGCAACGGCAATCGCGGGCTCGTGATGATGGTGGGCGTGCAGACCAACCAGTTCGCCCGCGCCATGGATATCGCGCGGGAGCTGCGCGCTGCTGGAATCACGGTCGCGATCGGCGGCTTTCACGTGAGCGGATGTATCGCGATGCTGCCCGGGCTCACGCCGGAACTGCAGGAGGCGATCGATCTCGGTATCACGCTATTCGCGGGCGAAGCCGAGGATCGCTTGCCGGACCTGCTGCGCGCCGCGTTCGAGAAGCGGCTCCAGCCGCTTTACAATTTCATGAACGATCTTCCGGCGCTTGACGGACAGCCGTTGCCGTTCTTGCCGATCGAATATCTCAAGCACAACGTCGGCAGTATTGGATGCTTCGATGCGGGCCGCGGATGCCCTTACAGTTGCAGCTTCTGCACGATCATCAACGTGCAGGGCCGCAAGTCACGCCATCGCACGGCCGACGACGTCGAGCAGCTGATGCGCGCGCACTACAAGCAGGGCGTAAAGCGCTTTTTCATCACCGACGACAATTTCGCCCGCAACAAGAACTGGGAGTCGATCCTCGATCGCATAATCGCGCTGCGCCAGAACGAGCACATGCCCATCAAGCTGATTATGCAGGTTGACACGCTGTGTCATAAGATTCCGCGCTTCGTCGAGAAGGCGGCGGCCGCTGGATGCAGCCGGGTCTTTTTCGGGCTCGAGAGTATCAATCCCGAGAGCCTCAAAGGTGCCTCGAAGGGCCAGAATCGGATCACCGAGTATCGCCAGATGCTCCAGGCGTGGAAACGCGGCCGGGTGATTACCTACGCCGGCTATATCCTCGGATTTCCGACCGACACGCCCGAGACGATCGAGCGCGACATCGCGATTATCCAGCGCGAACTGCCGATCGACATCCTGGAATTCTTCGTGCTCACGCCGCTGCCCGGATCGAAAGATCATCAGGATCTTTTCCGGCGCGGTGTGTGGATGGATCCGGATACCAACAAGTACGACGCCGAGCACGTCTGCACCGCGCATCCCCTGATGACCAAACCGCAGTGGGAGGATATCTACGCGCGCGCGTGGCATCTCTACTACACGCAGGAGCACATCGAGACGATCCTGCGCCGCGCCGTCGCGTGGGGGATGTCGACGGGCGCGACCGCTTCGATGATCAATAATTTCTACGGCAGCTATGCCTTCGAGCACGTGCATCCGCTGCAAAGTGGACTGATCCGGCGCAAAAGCCGGACCCAGCGGCGTCCGGGTTTCGCGCGCGAGAGTCGATTGGCATTCACGCTTCGCCGGGCACGCGAAGTTGTGAGCACGTATGTCCCCGCGCTGATGATGCTGGTGAGAATCGAGCGCGCGCGGCGGCGGATCAAGAAAGATCCTGCATCGAAGAGCTACATGGACCTGGCCTTGAGCCCGGCCAGTGACGATCTGAGCAGCGACAATCTGGAACTTTTCCAGGCGACCGAAGCCGCCCGCGGCGCCGCCAACCAGGCCCGCGACCGCCTCGAAAAAAACCGCCGCGCCGCCGCACTCCGCGCGGCCGCCAACTAATCGAGCCGCCTCCTATCTTCGACTGTTTTGTAACCGACCATTTCCTGGCCGGAGAAACGCCGAAGAACGACATCGACTTGATTAAGCACCGTTTGAAGACCGCTGAAGCAGACTATGTAGCGAGTAGGATGACGGGTCTGAGAGGTTCGCGGGAAAATGGGTAACATAGATACGACAATAACCCGAGGTAGCGGCAACATCTTTCAAGCTCTCGGGCTAGCCAACGCGGATGTACTGCAGGTTAAGGCAGATCTCGTTCACAAGATTGCCGTCATCATAGAGAAGCGACGGCTGACTCAGGTCGAGGCGGTGCGGATCCTCGGCGTCAGCCAGCCGAAAATTTCTGCGCTACTTCACGGTCGGGTCGAAGGCTTTTCAATCGAACGGATCATGAAATATCTGGCCGCGCTCGATCATGACGTGAGTATCGTCGTGAAACCGAAGGCGCGCGTTCGTCCCAAGATTGGAATTTCCAGGAGCGCTGTAGCCTGAGACTCGGTTCGCCCGCTAGATTCATGGGGCGGTGAAATGCAGGCAGGCCGCCTGATTCGCGAGGGATACCCACTAACTTGGACAAGATGATCATTCACGGCGGGGCGCCGCTTCGCGGGACGGTGCGGATCAGCGGCAGCAAGAACGCGACGCTGCCGATCATGATGGCGTCCCTGCTCACCGCCGAGCCGCTCAAGCTGCGCAACGTGCCGCGGCTACGCGATGTCGAGACTTCGCTCGGCCTGCTTCGCGGCCTCGGCGCGTCTGCGGAGTGGACTGGCGAGCACGAGGTCACGCTCCAGGCCGCGAATATTACCTCTCACGATGCGCCCTACGAGTTGGTCAAGACGATGCGCGCGTCGTTCTGCGTGCTGGGGCCGCTACTCGCGCGGACCGGCAGAGCGCGCGTTTCGACTCCCGGAGGATGCGCGATCGGTGCGCGCCCGGTGAATCTTCATATCGCCGGGATGCGCGCGCTCGGCGCCCGTATCCAGATTCGCCACGGCTACGTCGAGGCGCACGTCGATCACAAGCTCGAAGGCGGCCGTATCTGGCTTGATAATCCCAGCGTCGGCGCGACCGAGAACATCATGATGGCGGCGGTGCTCGCCCATGGTCATACGACGATCGAGAACGCGGCCCGCGAGCCCGAAGTCCAGGAGCTCGCGCGCGCGCTGACCGCGATGGGCGCGCACATTCGCGGCTCGGGCACCCACGTCATCGAAATCGAAGGCGGACAGAAGCTTCACGGCGCCGAGCATGAGATCATCGCCGATCGAATCGAGGCCGGATCGATCATGGCCGCCGCCGCGATCACCGGCGGCGAGGTCGAAATCCCCAACGCGCCCACCCACCAGCTCGAAGCCGTGATCGTCAAGCTGCGCGAGGCCGGCGTTTATGTGCAGGCCAACGGCGATGGCGTCATGGTTGCCCGCGAGGGAAAGATCAAGCCCGTCGAATTGCGCACGCTCCCGTATCCGGGGTTTCCTACCGATCTGCAGGCGCAGATGATGGCCGTGCTGACGCAGGCGCACGGCACCTCGGTCATCACCGAAACGATTTTCGAAAACCGATTCATGCACGCGCTCGAGCTGATGCGGATGGGCGCCGATATCCTGATGAAAGGCCCGACCGCCGTCGTGCGCGGACCGGCGAAGCTGCTCGGCGCGCCCGTGATGGCGACCGACCTGCGCGCCAGCATGAGTCTTATCGTCGCGGCGCTCGGCGCCGAAAATACCACCGAAATCAGCAGGGTTTATCATCTCGATCGCGGCTACGAGGCGCTTGACAAAAAGCTAGCGGCGCTTGGAGCGCAGATCGAACGGGTCAAGGAAGAAGTATGAAGGTTCGTGTGTTGAAGTCCCGGACCGCCGAACTCAAGCGGTTTTTGCAAACGCTTGCCGAACGGCGGTCGGGCACCGGCGCAGGAGTGGACAGCGCCGTCGTCCGAATTATCGATGAAGTCCGCAAGCACGGCGATCGTGCTTTGATCGACCTCACTTACGAGCTCGACGGTGTGAAGCTCACGCGCGAGACGATGCGCGCGGCGCCGGTCGAGATGCGCTCCGCGCTCAACCACCTGCCTCTCGCCGATCGCCATGCGCTCGAGCTCGCGGCCAGGCGCATCGCCGAGTTTCATCGCCGCACGATGGAGAAATCGTTCGTCTATCGCGATCGCAGCGGCATGCGCCTCGGGCAGATCGTACAGCCGCTGCGCCGGGTTGGAATCTACGTCCCCGGCGGTCTCGGCGCGTATCCCTCGACGGTGCTGATGAATGCGATTCCGGCCAAGGTCGCGGGCGTCGCCGAAGTCGTGATGGTGTCGCCGCCGTCGAAGGACGGCGACCGCCAGTCCGTGATGGCGGCCGCCGCGATCGCCGGCGTCGACGAGTTCTACCGCGTCGGCGGTGCGCATGCGATCGCGGCGCTCGCCTATGGCACGGATTCGATTCGCCCGGTGGACAAGATCGTCGGCCCTGGCAACTCATACGTGCAGGCTGCCAAACGCATGGTCTATGGCGTTACCGATATCGACAAGATGGCGGGGCCGAGCGAGGTCGTCGTGATTGCCGATGACAGCGCGCATCCGGACTGGGTCGCCGCCGATCTCATCGCGCAGGCTGAGCATGGCTCCGGCGACGAATCAGCCGTGCTGCTGACACCGTCCGAATCGTTCGCCAAGGCGGTTGCGGATTCGATCGAAAAGGCGCTCAAGGATCTGCCGCGCGCGCACGCGGTCGAGACCGTGCTCGCAAAACGTGGCGCGATGATCGTGGTCGGCGACCTGACCGAGGCATTCGATATCGCTAACGATATTGCGCCCGAGCACCTCGAGCTCGAGGTCCGCAACGCCTCGCGATGGCTGCCGCGGGTGAAGGCTGCGGGCGCGGTTTTTCTCGGTGCGATGACGCCTGCGCCCCTCGGCGACTACGTCGCAGGGCCCAATCACGTGCTCCCGACCGGCGGCGCGGCGCGCTTTGCCTCGCCCCTGGGTGCATACGATTTTCTCAAGCGAACCAGTATAATCGAGGCTTCGCAGGGCGCGCTCGTGGAACTCGCCCCCGCCGTGGCGCATCTGGCCCGGATGGAGGGATTTGAGGGCCACGCGCGTGCGATGGAGTTGCGCAACGGCGGCAGCCCTCGCAAACCGGCGCGCGCGAAGCGGAGCGCACATGCAAAGCAGGCGTAAAACCCAACTGGCGCGGACCAACGGCAAGTCCGCGGTGCCCGTCGCGACCGACGGACCGCGCCGCGCCGCCGATGTCGAGCGCAAGACGCGTGAGACCGCGGTTGCGATCTCGCTCAAGCTCGATGGCGGCGGCCGCGGCGAGATCGAGACCGGCGTGCCGTTTCTCGATCACATGCTCGAAAGTTTCGCGCGCCACGGCTTCTTCGACCTCAAGATCGCGGCGCGCGGCGATACTCATATCGACGAGCATCACACGGTCGAAGACGTCGGCATCGTGCTCGGCCGCGCATTTAAGCAGGCACTCGGCGATCGCTCGGGCATTCGGCGCTTCGGCGAGGCGACGGTGCCGCTCGACGAGGCCGTGTGCACGGCAATCGTCGATATCAGCGGGCGCTCGTATCTTGGCTACGAGGTTCCGATCAAGCAGGATCGCGTCGGTAACTTTCAGACTGAGCTGGTGCACGATTTCATGAAGGCGATGGCCGACGAGGTCGGCATGAACCTGCACCTGAGGCTCCAGAGCGGGCGCAACCCGCATCATATAGTGGAGGCCACCTTCAAAGCCTTCGCCCGCGCGATGGACTCTGCCACCCAGGTCGAGCCGCGCCTTGGCGGCGTGCTGTCGACCAAGGGCACGCTCTCCTGACGCAATTGTTCGAGCGCTTCACCGTTATCCCGGCGATCGATCTCAAGGGCGGGCAGGTCGTGCGCCTGCTGCGCGGCGAGATGAGCCACGCGACGATCTATGGCAGCGATCCGGCCGAAGTCGCGCGCGGCTTCGAAAGCGCTGGCGCAGAGCTGATTCATATCGTCGACCTCGACGGCGCAGTCGCCGGCGAACCGCGCAATACGGCCGCGATTCGCGCCATTCGCGCGGCGGTGAAGTGCGCAATCGACGTGAGCGGCGGCCTCAGAACGATCGAAGCTGTACGCTCCGCGTTTCAGACCGGCGCCGATCGCATTTCAATCGGCTCAGCGGCATTTCTCGATCCTCAACTACTCAGCGATGCCTGCAACGAATTTCCCGGACGCGTATTCGGCTCGGTCGATGCGCGCGACGGCAGGCTCGCGATCAAAGGATGGGTCGAGACGAGTCAACTGACAGTCAACGACGCGATCGGACGGTTCAAAGCCGCCGGTGTTGCAGCCGTCACCGTCACCGACATCGCCCGCGACGGCACCCAGCAAGGCGTCGACGCAATCCGGATGGCCGAAATCGCAAAGTCCTCGGGCCTCGCGGTGATAGCCTCCGGCGGCGTATCGACCCTCGACGACATCGCAACGCTGTCACAAGAATTCACGCATGGCGTGGTAGGCGTAATCGTCGGCCGCGCCCTCTACGAAAATAAGTTCACCCTGCCACAAGCGATCGCGGCGGCACTTCTGAAAAAATAGTGGGGCGCGCGTCCCTGCTGCTATTTTAAGATTCTCACGCTGCGATGCGTTTTGAACGTGGACTTCACCTCCGGGTTCGCACACCACTCGGGGGCGCTGCCCTTCATCACTGCGAGGATGTTATCCACCGCCATCGCCGTCATGCGCTCGCGCGTGGCGCGGCTGGCGCTGCCGATATGCGGCGCGATCACGACGTTGGGCAGCTTGAGCAGCGGATCGCCGCGCTCGATAGGTTCGGGGTCTGTCACATCAAGGCCGGTGCCTCCGAGATGCCTCGACTTCAGCGCTGCGGTGAGCGCTTTTTGATCGACAATCGGACCGCGCGCTGTGTTGATCAGGATTGCGCCTGGTTTCATCAACGCGAACTCGTTCTTTCCGAGCAGATGCCGCGTCTCCGGCGTCAGCGGTACGTGGATCGAGACGAAGTCCGACTCCCTGAGCAATCGCGCGAGCGTTACTGGTGTGCCCGCTGGAGCTGGGCCGTTCTGCACGCGATGCGATTTGCCGCGCGGCTTGAGGTACAGAATCTTCATCCCGAATCCTTCGCCGCGCCGCGCTGTGGCCTGGCCGATCGCGCCCCATCCGATGATTCCGAGCGTCGCGCCGTGAACGTCGTTGCCGAGCAGGACTTCGGGTCCCCAGGTTTGCCACTTGCCGGCGCGAACCTCGCGATCGCCTTCGACGATTCGCCGCGCCGCCGCCATCAGCAGCCCGAAAGCGATATCGGCCGTGGCGTCGGTCAGCACCCCTGGCGTATGTCCCACCGGGATACCGCCGCGTGTCGCGGCTTCGAGGTCGATATTGTCAACGCCGACCGCGTAGTTGCTGATGACTTTCAGCTCGGGCGCAGACGCGATCGCATCTTCGTCCATCCGATCGCTGAGCATCGAGAGGATCGCATCTGCCGAGCGGAGCTTCTTCAGCAGATAGTCGCGCGGCGGCGGCAGTTCGCGATCCCAGACCTCGACGCGCGCGACCTTGCGCAGCCGCTCGATCGCGTCGCCCGGCAGATGCCGCGTTACGAAAATGTTCCATCGCGCCTTCGCCACCATCGCACGTCCTTTCGCCTCGGTCTCGGTACAAATCCACAGGGAGCTTTGCTATAGCCTTCGATCGTGTTGGATTCCAATGTTGACCAGATAATTTCGTCCGCCGCCAAAGGCGGGCGTGCGGTTCTCTCCGAAATCGACAGCAAGCGCGTGCTGGCCGCGATGGGCCTGCCCGTGATTGTGCCGGAGGCCGCGAAGACCGCCGACGATGCTGCGCACGCCGCCGCGACTATCGGCTTTCCAGTCGTGCTCAAGGTGTTGTCGCCGGACGTGAGCCATAAGAGCGATGTTGGCGGCGTCGAGCTCAACCTGCGTGACGAGAGCGAGGTCCGGGCCGCGTTCGAGCGGATCCGCGCCAATCTCGCGAATCGTTCCAAGGGCTCAGCCTTCGACGGCGTTGCCGTCATGCCGATGGCGTCGCCCGGCGTCGAGCTGCTGGCGGGTATCACGTGCGACGATCGCTTCGGCGCGTTCGTCATGGTGGGGCTCGGCGGCGTGCTCGTCGAAGTGTTGAAGGACACTGCGATTCGGCTCGCGCCGGTTACCGGTCATGAGGCGGTCGCGATGCTCAACGGGCTGCGCGGCAAGGCGATCCTGGAAGGCGTGCGCGGCGCGAAGCCTGTAGATACGCAGGCGGTTGCGAATCTCGTCGCGCGGCTGTCGGAGCTCGCCGCGGCGCATCCGGAGATCCGCGAGATGGATCTGAATCCGATCGTTGGATACTCGAACGGATACGCAATTCTCGACGCGCGAATCGCCGTCGATTTCGACGCCGCGAAGCCGAAAACCGCGGCCGATCCGAATCATGATGCGCGCGTGGAAAACCTGAAGCGCGCGTTCAGCCCGCGCGCCGTTGCCGTTATCGGCGACAAGAAGATGGGCGGGTACATGTGGCTGCGCGCGATGCGCAATCTCAAGACCAAGCTTTATTCCGTGCAGATCGATCCGAACGAAATCCCCGGCATCGAAGCGATGGGTATCGAGAACCGCAAGAGCCTGGCCGAGATCACCGAGCCGATCGACTATGCCGTCAGCGCCGTGCCGCGCCAGGTCGCGCCGCGAATTCTGAAAGACTGTATCGCCAACAACGTCGGCTCGATCGGATTCTTCACCTCGGGCTTTTCAGAAACAGCCGAGGAGCTTGGAGTCCGCCTCGAAGGCGAACTGCGCGAGCTCGCGACCGCCTCGAAGATCGCTCTTGTTGGCCCAAACTGCATGGGCCTCTACAGCCCCGCCTATGGAATGTGCAACTACCCTGAAGAATGGGTGGGCGAGGGCGGCGACGTGTGCTTCATTTCGCAGAGCGGCACGCACATGATTAACTTCGCGATCCAGGCCGCGCCGCGCGGAATTCGCGTCAACAAGGCCGCTTCGATCGGCAACGTGCTGATGCTCGAGGCGGCGGATTATATCGACCTGATGGCGGCCGATCCTGCGACAAAGGTTCTCGGCATGTATCTCGAAGGCATGCGCGACGGCCGCCGCTTCTTCGAAAGCGTGCGCCGTGCCGCCGCGAAAATTCCGGTCGTGATCTGGAAGGGCGGCGTGACCGACGCCGGAGCGCGCGCGACCTTCTCGCATACCGGCTCGCTCGCAACGACCGAAGCGACCTGGAAGGCCGTGGTGCGGCAGAGCGGCGCGGTCGAGGCGTCGAGCCTCGATGCGATGCTCGATGCAGTCGAGCTGCTCTCCAAGGGCAAGCGCCTTTCGGGCCGCAAGATGGGCCTGGTCGCGATGACAGGCGGTCAATCGGTGGTTATCACGGACACCTTTGCCACCGCCGGGCTCGACATCCCGGCGCTTTCCGATTCGTCCTACGAGGAGCTGAAAACCTTCTTCAACATCATCGGCGGCAGCTATCGCAATCCGCTCGACGCCGGCGGCACGATCGGCTCGGGAATCCACCCGGGCGGTCTCGATCGAATCCTCGCGATTCTCGGTCGCGATCCGGCGATCGACGGGATCGTTCTCGAAGTCGGCACTGGTTTCCGCGCGCAGCGATGGGCCACGCACGAGGACGAGCTCACGACGCTGCTCGATAAGCTGGCGGAGTTCGCAAAGTCATCGACCAAGCCGTTTGCGATCGTTCTGCACCCGGCTCATCTCGAAGCGATCGTGGCGCGCGCGAAAGAGCTCGCGCGCGAGCGCAATCTCGTCACCTTCGACAGCTTCGAGCGCGCCGCGGGAGCGTTCCGCGTCGCGGCGCAGGACAGCGAGAATCGCGCGCGCCTGGCCGTTTAGCGCGGCGGCAGAATAATGGTCAGCGTGCTCTTGTCCTGATCGCCATCGACGATCGCGAGCCAATGGCCGTGCGTTGACCAGCTCATGCTGGCCGTCGCGCGCCACGCTCCCTCCGCAACCATGAAGGCCGAATCGGTCTGGAGCGAGTAGGTTATGATCTTGCGAAATGGCTGCGGCGCAGCGGGGGCGAAAGTCTGGATCGCAACTGCGTCGTCGCCGTGCGAATAAGTCATCGAGCTCGCCGCGAGCATCGGCGCGACAGTCTGGAAGCCGAGTTGCTTCACCGAGATTTGAGCGTTGTCGGGATCCGACAGCGCGACTTGCGCCTGGATCGGATCGTTCGGACGGTCGGCGACCAGTTTGAAGGTCAGGTTCTGATTGCCGAGCACGATCGCTTCGCCACCGTTGGATAGCGCGCCAGCACCAGTCGAGACGCCGATCAGCTTGTCGCTGTTTTCCTCGATACTGTGGCGATAGAGCCCGTTGGTGCGCCCGGACGGATCGGGCGCGACGTAAAGAAGATTGCCTTCCTCGTCACGGTCCCAGTCGAGCACGTGGATTGGGCCGACGGTGCCGAAGCGCTCGCAGGTCTGTTTGCGCCGATCGATCAGGATCGGCGGCGCCTCGCGATCGCCTTGTCCGATCGCATAGACGCCGTGTGTGCTCCAGCTCAGCGGCGAGAGCGCGCATTTCAGATCGAGCGGTACGACGGAACCAGCGCCGGTGACAACGACAAATTGCAGCCCGTCCGACGGCTTCGGCGGCGCGTCGGCTTCCTGACCCGTGGCGGGGGGCGGAGCCGGCGTGGCACGCGCGCGCAGCGCCACCGCGATCGTCGCGTCGTTTATCCATGCGATCGTCGCTGTGTCGAAATCGCCGTCGAAGCTCGCGATCGTATTGCCGGCCCCGACGGCGATCAGATCGCGCAGGATAATGTCGAGGCGATGCGCGTCAGGCACGAAGACCGCGGTCGCAAGCTCCAAGCCGTTGGGACTCGCGCCCACATCGACGATACGTCCCTGTTCTGCGGCGCCGGGTCCGTTGTCGGTCGCGAGGATGCGCGCCGTTTTCCATTCGGTGCCCGAGTAGCCGAGTACGGCGGTATCCGAGCCGACTTTGCCGACGACGGCGATCTCCTGGCCGTTCTGCAGCCATATCGGCGGACGATTCGCTGCCGGAGCGAAGCCCGCGGGCAGCGTGATCTCGCTTATGATCTTGATGCCGTTGGTGATCGACAGGGTCGCGGTCTGGCCCGCAAATGGCGGCGGCGCCGGTGGTGGCGGCGGTTTCTTCGTGGCGCAGGAAGCAAGTCCAAGCAGGCCCAGCGAAGCAAGCAGGATCAGGAAAGACCTGTTCATCGAAACCCGGTAGTCTAGATTGAGCAACTGAAAAAGGCGACTCTTCAGCTGATGAAAAAGAAAGTTTCCAGGCGTTTGTGGATAAGCCGCGAGGTTCGCATCGGCTTCATCGTAGCGCTTTTTGCGCTCGGCGGCGTCTATGCCGTGACGCATCATGTGCGCGGATTCGGCCTCCTGCTGCTCGGCCTCGCGGCCGCGATCGCCGCAGCGCTGTGGTATTTCCTCATCCGTCCGGCGCGGATTCCGCATGGTGCCGTAGTCACGATTCGCCTCGCGGGGCCGATTCACGAGGACCCGCTGCTCACGCCGCTCGACCAGTTGCGCCGTCGCGGCCTGCTCAGCATGCGCAGCCTGCGCTACGCGCTCGAGTCGGTTGTGGCGGACGCCGGGGTGAAGGGCATCATCGTCGAGATCGCCGGACCCGAGGCCGGCATCGCGACGTGCCACGAGATCCAGCGCCTGCTGCGCGCGGCTCATCTGCGCGGCAAGCGCGTTGTGGCGCTGCTCTCGGGCGATTCCGCAGGTGTGCGTGATTTGCTGATCGCGTCGGGTGCGAGCGAGGTGGTGGCGAATCCCGACACGATGCTGGAGCTGCTTGGCGTTGCCGCGGGCGGCGTGTTCCTGAAGTCGGGGCTCGAAAAGCTAGGCGTCCACGCGCAAACCTTGCAGTGGAAGGAATACAAAGGCGCGGCCGAGACCTTCAGCCGCGACACGATGTCGCCGGCGCTGCGCGAAAGCCTCGACGCAATCGTCGCCGACGCGCGAAAGGTGCTCACCGGCGCGATCGCCGAGGCGCGCAAACTGCCGGCCGCAAGGGTAGATGAATTGCTCAGCGCAGGATTCGTCACCGTGCCCGAGCTGGTCGAGGCCGGGCTCGTCGATCGTGCCGGGTATCGGGAAGAGATTCGGGACAGCTTCGACGAGTCCATCGAGAGCAAGATCTTCGTCAGTTTCCATCGCTACCTGCGTCATGCGATCCATGTGCGCGAGCGTGGGCGGCGCCCCAAGATCGCTATCGTCAGCGCCAGCGGCCCGGTGATCGCGGGCGAAGCGCCGGCGACGGGCGAATACATCAGCGCTCCCGCGATCGCGGCGGAATTCGATCGCGCGTCGCGCGACGAGCAGGTGAACGCGATCGTCTTCCGCGTCAACTCTCCCGGCGGTTCGGCCGTTGGATCCGACATCGTTTGGCGGGCGGTGCGACAGGCGCAGGGTCGTGGCAAGCCTGTGATCGTGTCGATGGGTGACGTCGCAGGGTCGGGCGGCTACTACATCGCGGCGGGCGCCGACGCGATCGTCGCCGAGCCAGCGACGATCACGGGTTCGATCGGCGTGGTGTGGACCAAGTTCAGTCTTGCCAATCTGCTCGAGCGCGCGGGAGTGCATTTTGATTTCGCCAAGTCATCGGACAATGCGGATGCGAACTCGATATCGCGCGCTATGACCGAGCCTGAGATCGCGCAGCTCGATCGTGCGATCGGCAGCCTCTACGGCAACTTCGTTTCGCGCGTGTCGGAGGGGCGCAAGCTGAGTTTCGAGCAGGCCGAAGCGCTCGCACATGGACGCGTATGGAGCGGTGTCGCGGCCAAAGAGCGCGGCCTCGTCGATGAGACCGGCGGATTCGAGCGCGCCGTCGAGATCGCGCGCGAGCGTGCGGGAATCGAACGCAAACAGGAAATCGAGTTGGTGGATTATCGCGCGGAGCGGCAGATCTTCGGCTTCAGGCTCGCGATGGGCTCCGAGGCGATGCCGCCAATGATCGAGCTCGTAGCGCATACGCTAGGCCTCCCCGCGCGCTGGGCCCCCGCAACGCTGGCGATCCTGGCGCGAGGCGGCGTCATGCTTCTCTGCCCGTTTTTGGGTCTTTGAAATTACTGCTCGTGAAAGTCTAATTACCCTCCCTGGCTTTTGATCCCCTCTCCCTGACCAGGGAGAGGGATTTCGGAAAGGGAGTGGACAGAAAGTTTACAGCGGCGAGCGTTGGAGCTCTTCGCGGATTGAGTACATCTTCTGGCGGGCTTCGTTGATGTAGGCGTCGAGGTTGTGGCGATGGTTGGCGAAGATGCTGTTGGGGCCGCCGTTCATGACGATCAGCGGCTTCATCACTGCGGCCTGGCCAAGCGCGTCGATCGTGTCGTCGAAGAGCGTCTTCAGGACCGGATCGTCCTTGAGCACCGACGAATATTCGCGCCGCAGCGCCAGCATCGAGTAGTAGATCACGTGGGCATAGCCCTGCGCATGGTAGAAGTAGTGATCGCAATCCCAGCTCCGGACCGGAGAGCCGTCGTCCTTCTTCGTGCGATACAGATTGGCGTGCGCGTCGCCGAGTAAATCCGTCCAGGTCTGGATCAAACGAATCAGCTCGACCGTTCGGATGTTCAGCTCGCGCGAAGTTGGCGGATTCGTATGCAGTCCCTGCACATAGGCGCGCAGGTGATCGATTCCGTCCTGATACTTCGATTCGGCCGACGGCAGTATCCATTTCTCGGGATCGTTGCGGAAATCCGTGTCGGCAATAACGAGGTTCGGATCGTACTGATTAGACGAGACCTTGGTCAGGTGATCCTTGAACACGCGCACCGTCTCGCGCATCGCCATGATGATTCCCATCTGGCGATCGGAGTTGTTATCGGCCGCGACCTTCGGACCCCATAGAAAGAAATCGTTCGGACGCCATCCGAAGCCCGTGTGCAGCTCGTGATTCATGATCGCGGCGAGTGTCGATCCGAAGATCTCGCCCGGCACCGTCGGCTCGTCGGGCGGGAACTGCTGCTCGATGTCGTAGTTGAGTTGGTCGTGGCGCTTCTGTCCGAAGTGCAATGCCAGGTTGCCGGCGACCCAGATCAGAAAAACACCGACGACAACCGCGATAAACTTGTTGCGGCGTGCGTGCCACGGATGGGCGACAGCGGGAGCGGCTGCGGCGGGCGAGGGCGTGGTCTCGGTCGTCATGGGTGCGGAATCCGCAGCCGAAAACTATCACGCAGCGCAGCGGCGCGTAATGCCGCCGCCACGCTGCATCGATGCGTTCTAGAACTTGCTCAGTAAGCGGCCCACCAGCGACGATTTTTGCTCCGCGATGTCTGATGGCGCGAGCAGCGCGATCGTGGTCACGGGCTTACCGTTCTCGAGCAGGTCGGCAGAACCCACCTGCTGCCCGGCCTTGATTGGCGCGCTGATTGTCGCCGGCAGCTTGTAGTCAACTTTGATCGTATCGTTCGCCTCGCCGCGCTTCACGAAGAACGCCGCGTCGCCGCCCCACACCGGTTTGAAGCTCGGTACCGCGCCGTTCGAGATCGCGACGGTCTGACTCGCCGGCTGACCTTTGGTTGCGACCGCGTGCATGTCGTAGTTGAGGAAGCCCTGCGACATCAGCTCCGACGCCATCTTGAAGTTGGTCAGCTTGTGCGTCGTGCCGAGCACGACCGCTATAAGCCGCATGTCGCCGCGCTTCGCCGTGGCGACGACGTTGAATCCCGCCTTGTCGTAGAAGCCAGTCTTGAGCCCGTCGCATCCCTGGTACGTGCGCACCATGTGATTGGTGTTGCGCAGCACGAAGGTGCCGTTGCGGAACGGCGCCGTATCGATCGCCGACCATTTCAGGATTTGCGGATACCTGATGAGCGCACGCGCGAGCAGCGCCTGATCGTAGGCGCTGGCAACGTCGGGCTGCTCACCCGCTCCGGGCGGCAATCCATGCACGGAGTAGTAGTGAGAATCTTTCATGCCGAGCTCGGCGGCTTTCTGATTCATCAACTGCACAAAAGCGTCCGTCGATCCCGCGATATACTCCGCCACCGCGACCGATGCGTCGTTGGCTGAGTGCACGATGACCGCCTTCATCATGTCGTCGAGGGAGAAGACCTCGCCCTCTTTGAGATAGACCTGCGAGCCGCCCATCTCGGCCGCCTTGCGCGACGTGGTGATCTGGTCGGTGAGTTTGAGGCTGCCGTCATCGAGCTTCTGCGCGACGATGTACATCAGCATCATCTTGGCGAGCGACGCAGTAGGCCACGGCTTGTGGTCGTCAGCATCGAAGATGACGGTGCCGGTGACAGGCTCCATCACGCACGCCTCGGCGTACTGCACATTCTGTTTCGATGCGGCTGATTCCGCGGACTCTTCTTCCGAAGAAGCGGCTTTCGCGGCGGCATGACGATGCCGCGCGGCTTCGGCTTTGCCTGTTGTCAGCGCGGCGAGAATCGAGACGGTAATGAGTGCAATGACGGCGCGGAACGCAACGCCATGGCGGACTTCACCCCGGCGCCCGAGCATGAATTCCATCGGACCACCTCCAACACAACGACCTCGCGATCCACGATCCGCCAACTTTCAGTGCTGGGCAAGTATTTATCGGAAGTAATGCGAACAGATGCGCGCGCGGCTTGTTATTTAGAAGCGATCGGAAGTCCAGAACAACGATTCGTCGCTTTCGAAAATTCTGAATGCGCGCGCCGTGGCTTCGCTCGCGGGCCAGTTCATGCGCTTCGCGAGCGCATCGCCATTGAGGATCCGCCACATGTAAAAGTTGTCTGGATGATGCATCACTGGGCATCCCGCGGCGGCGAACTTCGCTTCGAGCGAGCGATCGTGAGCGGTATGGCTGATAAGCAGACCGGGCGCGGCGTCGGGTCGCGAGGGACGAAGCAGGTTGGAGCGATCGTGATTGCCCTCGAGCGCGAACGACGACGGCTTGCCGCTCGCGACTTCACCGAGATGACGAAACAGTGCCAGCACATTCTCTTCGCCGCCAGGTTGATAGGCGTATTCCATCACCATCGCGACGCCGTGGAACTGCGCGACGCGCGCGTAGGCGGCAACGTCGCCGCCGCGGCGGCATAGCACGAAATATTCGTCGGAGCCGCCGCCGGGATGCTGCGGCTGATTGCCCGCGAAGGTCAGGTTGCCGCGCCACGCATTGTCATCGCGAACAGCAGTCACGTTGAAGCGGCCGGTGTATTCGCGATGAAGTTGCGCGACCGCCGCGAGATCGCGAGTTTGATCGAACGTTTCGATTTCGAGGTTTGTCGGCACCCGCAGCACCGAGGGCATCGGAATCACGCTGAACTTGCGGCTCACCTCGCGCCATTCGAACTGGTTGTAGAATGTCAGCCGTTCCGCGAACAGCAGCGATACTTCGAAGCCCGCGCGCGTCATCGTTTCGATCGCGAGACGCATCAGGCCCGACGCAACGCCTTTGTGCCGATAATCATCGAGCGTGAATACGGAGCCGATGCCGCCCATCGGCACGCGGAGGCCGGCGAAGTTGATCGCGCGATCGAAAACCTGCACGGTCGCGACGATTCGCCCATCGTCCAGCGCGACCAGACACAGCTCATCGCGAAACGTCGGATCGTTTTCGTTATAGCGGGCGAAGAAGGCGCGGTCGTTGTACCAGAGCGCGAGCAGGTCGAGGACTTCGCCGCGCTCGCTGTGGCGCGCCGCGCGAAACTCCATGCTCAATGGATACCAAGGTGGAACTGCATCGGCTGCCCGTCGCGCATCACCGTGATATCGACTGACGGCCGCTGCGACATCTGCGAGAGCATCCCGACCGCCTGGAGCGGATTGTTGACAGCTTGGCCGTTGATGCCGGTCAGCACGTCGCCGTCCTGCAGGCCGATTTGCTCGAATACTGAGCCCGGCGTGATCTCCGACAGGGTGAAGCCGTTCGTCGTGCCATTCTGGATATTGGGCACCGCGCGAATCTGCGTCATCAATGAGGCAGGATTCGCCACCGTCTTCATCAGGTCCTGGCGGTCGACCTCGAAGCTCGAGGGTCCGGTGCGCTCAAGGTTGAGGCTCTCCTGAGGTGCGGAATCAGATTCTGCGCCCGGCTCCTGTCGTCTGAAGCGGCGAAAGCGATTGTTGAAGCCGCGGCCGAAGCGCGGCGCGTTGATATCCGCGGGATTCGGCACGTTCTCGACCGCCGGAAAATCGTCCTTCGGCATCTCGAGCGCGACGCGTTGGCCATTGTGCTCGATAATCGCGCGGTTGGTTTCGATCGCGACCAGCCGGCCCGCATCGGGAATATCGTCGCCCAGTCGATAGAGCGACTGCTCGCCGGTTTGATCCTCGATAATCGCGTAGGGCTTCTTGCGTGAGAGCGTCGAGGTGCCGAGCAGCTTGATATGCAGATCCTGGGCCACGACCGGTGATGGAGCGGCAGTCTGGGGGACCAGGTTGAAGATGTCGCGCTTGACGATTACGTCGTAAGCGGCCAGGGAACGATCGCTCATCGCCTCATGCGTCGCGGCAAACGGCGCCGGAGCTTCAGCGGGCGTGGCGTGCAGCGTGCGCGCGATGATGTCCTCGGCCGAGAGTGCGGCGAAGTACGCGATTGCCGCGATCAGCAGCGCGTTCAGCGCGCGGACGTGCCATTCTGTGAAACGCAGTTCCATTCATTTGGCGGCGGCGTCGTAGGCGCGCTCCTGAATCAGCCGCTTAATCTCGTAGTTCCAGCTCCCCTTCCATCGCTCGATCGCAAGCGTCGCCTGGTTGTGGCCGTTGCGCACCAGGTCCATCAATTCGAGCAGATAGATGCTCTCATCCTGACCGCGATCGTTCAATGCTTTGTGGCGTTCGAGACCGCGCGCCGCGATCGTCATCAGCTCCGCGCCAAGCTCACGGAAAGTTATCCGCCCCGCGCGCGTTGCCAGGCCAATCTTATGCGCCGAATCGGTAAGCTGCAGCCGCTCGCTGAAGCTCCAACGCTTGACGAGATCCCACGCCGCATCGAGACAGTCGCTCTCGTAGAGAATCCCCTTGAGCAGCGCGGGCAGCGCCACCATCATCTGAGGCGGCTGGCTGTCGGCAGTGCGAACCTCGATATACTTCTTGAGGCGGACTTCGGTGAAGATCGTCGTCAGATGGTTGGCCCAGTCTTCGAGAGTCGCGCGCTCGCGGCCCAAGCCATCCTTCATATATTTGCGGAAAGTGATGCCGGGCGGCTGGGTCAAATTTATGTACTCATGATTGCGGATGATGAAGTACATCGGCACATCGAGCGCATACTCGGCGTAGTCCTGGAACGAGGCGTCGTCGCGTAGCGCAAATTCGAGTGTGCCGCTGCGATCGTTGTCGGTGTCGCTCCAGATGTGGCCGCGAAAGCTCTGGTAGCCATTGAGGCCGCCGTCGCATAGCGGAGAGTTAGCGAAGATCGCGTAGAGCAGCGGTACGATTCCCATGCTGACGCGCAGTTTGCGCATCGCATCGGCCTCGTCGGCGTAGTCGAGGTTGGCCTGCACGCCGGCGGTCTGCTTCATCATCCGCTGGCCGAGCGTCCCCTTGCGCGCCATGTACGGATACATGATGTGGTAACGGGCCTTGGGCAGAAGCTCGATCTCGTCGATGCGGCTGATGGGCTGCATCCCGAGCGACAGGATCGAGGCGTCAACCGAATTGCTAACCTCGACCAGTTGGTCAACGTGAGTCGAAAACTCCTCGTGAGCACAGTGGATCGTCGGACACTGCTCGCCCGAGAGCTCGATCTGCCCGCCCGGCTCGATCGTTATCGAGGCACGCTCGCCGCGCAGGGCGAGAATCCGTCCGTGCTCTTCTTCAGGCTCCCATCCGAAGAGATCGGTCATCCGGCGCAGGATTTCCTCAACGCCGTTCGGGCCTGAAAAGGGCAGGGCGCGGCCGTCGCTTCTGCGCACCGCGACCTTCTCGTACTCGGAGCCGACGCGCCACTGCTCGCGCGGCTTCGCGCCGCTCTGAAAGTAGCCAATCAGGTCATCTTTTTTTTCAACCAGTTCAGTCATGCACGGCTCCATCAAGGGGCCCGCCCGCCAAGCGCGCCTATAATGGCTTCGCCGAATGTACGAGGCAAGCAGCGCTCGT
>DATJMX010000044.1 GCA_035508495.1 Candidatus Binataceae bacterium | reverse complement strand
CCCACATGGGCTTTGTGGACGTTGCTTTGGCGACTTCACATTGAATCCACTGACACGGCGCGATTCGCGCTTTTCGGCACCGCTGGAATGTACTTTCCGGGGATCGCCGCGCTCATCGTCAGGTACTTCGATAGGGACCTGCATGGAACAACGCTCGGTCGTCTGGGAATAGAGCGCTACTACGTGTGGCCTGGATACTCTTTCCGTCACTCATCGCGGCAACGATTGCAATTGATCTCTTTGCCGGCGGTGCTCGGGTCGATTGGCCACTTCAGCAGCTACATTCAATTCACGTCTATAGTCCGGCGGGCTGGTTCGTTCTGGGTGCCTTCGTCGCCTGGCTCGGCGTCACTAATCGACTACCGGTGAGGTACAATGGGTCCGGCGCCAAAAGTGAAACATCCCGTGGTTAAGAATTCGAAAGTTGATGCGTATTTAGCGAGAGTCAAAAAGTGGCAGGGTGAGACGGCGAAATTGAGAACGATCGTTCTCGATTGCGGGCTCAGCGAAGAATTGAAGTGGGGCAAACCCTGTTACGCGTTTGAGAACAAAAACATCGTCGTAATCCAGGGATTCAAAGAATACTGTGCTCTGCTATTTTTCAAAGGCGCGTTGCTGAAGGATACCGACGGTGTCCTGGTCAAAACCGGGCCGAATACACATGTCGGGCGGCAGATTCGATTCTACAGTGTTCGAGAAATAGCCAAGATGGAAGCCATTTTGAAAGGCTACGTTCATCAGGCGATCGAAGTGGAAAAGGCCGGCCTGAAAGTTGAGTCAAAGAAAAATACAGACCTCGCTTTTCCTCAGGAACTGCAAAACAAACTAAATAAAAATCCGGCATTCAAGAGTGCTTTTTATGCGCTGACGCCGGGACGCCAAAGAGCATATGTATTTCATTTTTCGGCGGCCAAACAATCCAAAACCCGGGAATCCAGGATTGAAAAATGCACGCCACAAATACTCGGTGGAAAGGGATTAAATGACTAGTACGCATTTTGCTGAACGATCCAAGATGAGAACAACCCACACAATTGCACTGGCACTAGTCGTTATATTCTCTACTGCTGTCGCTTGCGCCGCGCCTGCGAGCGATTCTGCTGGCGTCGTTCATATCCTGTCGCAGAAACCGCTCGCCGGGCAGCCGGGCACTGACGTCACAGTTCTGACGGTTGACTATCCACCGGGAGGCTCAACGCCGCCGCACGAGCATCCCGGAACTACGTATGCTTACGTGCTCGAGGGCGCGATCGTGTCGAAGCTCGGCGATGGTCCGACTGAGACGTTCGCCAAGGGTCAGATGTGGACGGAAACGCCGCACGAGCATCATATGGTTTCGAAGAACGCGAGCCCATCCGAGCCAGCGAAGCTGCTCGTGTGGATGATCGCGCCGCACGGCGCGAAGCTCACGACGATGCTGCCGCCCAACTAACCGTTGCTGCTGATAGTGCTGGTACTGAAGAAATACAGTGGGGCGGGCGTACCTGCCCGCCATTAAATTGCGCGAAGATTTCTCCGCGCCACTTTTTTGCAGAAATTGAGGGCGCGCAGCGCGCGGACTTATGGCGGGCAGGGACACCCAACCTACTATATTTTCTTTATTTTCTTCCGCACGAGAACCCCAACGATCACTAGTGAACGGTGCCGCGGTCGATTGGCGTGGCGATGTACCAGACGTGGCCGAACGGATCCTGGACGCCACCGCAGCGGTCGCCCCAAGCTTTGTCGGCCATTGGATCGACGGTCTCCCATCCCAGATCCTTCGCGCGCTTGAATGCCGCGTCGGCATCTTCGACATACACGTAAAGATGTAGCGGCGAGCCGCCGAGCGATCGCGGCGTCGCGGCGATTCCCCTGGCGCGATACTCGGCGAGGTCGTCGGTCATCGCGTCGCGCAGCATCACGTTGGTTTTTCCGATCGCGATCTGCACGTGACTTGGCCTGCCGCGATGCTCCACGCGATGCACTTCGGTCGCCTTGAACACGTCGCGATAAAGATCGAACGCGCGCTGAACGTCATCGTTGTACATGAACGGCATGATGTTGCCCGCCTGCAGATAGCGTGGCTCATACGCCTCGACCGAGGGGGCTTCGCGATGCGACGCGATGTACCAGACGTGGCCGAACGGATCTTTCACGCTCGCGCCGCGATCGCCGTAGTCCAAATCCGCCGGTTCGCTGATCGAAGTCGCACCCGCTTTCAGCGCCTGCTCATACGCGCGGTCCATGTCGTCGAGATAAAGATGCAGCGCCGGCGACATCGGCTGGTACTGTCCGTGCGCCTCGCCCATCGCGATTATCGAATCACCGATCCGAATCTGCGCGTGATGCACAGTCCCCTCGTCGTCTTGATGGCGCGCGATCTCCTCGGCCCCGAAAGCCCGCTTCATGAACTCGATAACCTTCGGTGTTCCTTTCGGATGCAGATAGGGCGTGATGCTTCGCAATTCCGGAGGCCACGGATCCGCGCCGGGAAGAGGAGCGGCGATATACCAATTGTTGCCAAATGGATCTCTGACGGCCGCTTCGTGGACGCCATAGTCCTGATCGATCGGAGGATGTAGCGAAGTCGCTCCTGCCGCGAGAGCATTTCGATATGCGGCATCGGAATCCGGAACAAAGAGCCAGATGGCGGTCGGATTCGGCGGATATTTATCGCTCGCATCGGCCAGCTCGATCATCGAGCCTGCGACGCGAACCTGCGCATGCGTGATCTTGCCATCATCGCGTGGCACGCGAAGGATTTCCTCGCCATCGAACGCGCGCTTCAAGAACTCGATCAATCGGTCGGCGCCGTTCACCTGCAGATAAGGCGTGACACTGTGAAAGCCTTCAGGCATGGCGGCCAAACAGGGAGCAGCAGGTTCCGGAGCCGGCGCGGGCGCCATGCTTTCCATGCGGCGCCGCATTTCAGCTTCCGAGACATTCTCGATTCGAGTGCAGACGTTCCACAGATGCCCGAACGGATCCTGGAGCCGCCCCGCTCGATCGCCATAGAACCAATCCTTCACTGGCGACACGACTTTCGCGCCCGCCGCGACGGCGCGCTCCGCGAGCGCGTCGACGTCTTGGACGTAGAGCTGGACGATCGACGAGGCGCCGCCGAGCGACTGTGGGCTGCGGTTGTAAGTCGGATCTTCGTCGGCGATTGCGATACGCGAGTCGCCGATCATGATCTCGGCGTGCACGATATGTCCCGCCGGGTCCGGATGGCGCATCAGCTCGGTCGCGCCAAAGGCGCGTTTGTAAAAATCTATCGCGCGCGCGCCGTCGCGAACGACAAGACAGGTAGTCAGCGAATGGTATCCTTCGGGAACCGGACTCACGCGTCGCGGCTCCGCGGCGGATTTCCGTCCGCGCGCCGCACGCATCAGGTCGCGCTTCAGGCGCGCCTTGAAATCACGATCGGGCAGGCCGCGCAGGTCGGCGGCTAGCCGCAGGATCGGCGCGATCTGTGCGCCGACGCGCGGCAGCCCCGCTTCACGATCGGTCATGATCGTATGGACGGCGTTTTCAAGCTGCTCCGGCGCCAACTGCGGCTTCTTGCTGCGCGTGATCCGTTTCATCGTTTTGCGACCATCTTGCGCAGCGCCTGCAGCGCGCGAAACTGGAGCTGTTTGACGGCGCCCTCGCTGCGCCCAATCTTCTTTGCGATTTCCGCGATCGATTTCTCCTGCGCAAAGCGCATCGTAATTACCCGGCACTGATCGGCGGGGAGTTCATCGACGAGCTTGAATAGTCGGGCTCGGTAGTCGGCCTCAGCGATATCGTCCTCGCACGGCGGATCATCGAACGCGCCCAGAAGCTTCGCGCTTTCGAACCTTACGACGCGCCGCCCACGATCGACGATCGCGTTGGCCGCGATACGCAACAGCCACGCCGCGAAGGGCGCGCCGCGCCATTCGAACTTGCCGATATTTTCGAGCGCGGAATGAAAAACGTCGGCCGTCAGGTCCTGCGCCGCATCGCGATCGCCAACCCGCTTCAAGATGAAAGCGTAAACGCGTTCGAAGTTGCGCTCGTAGATATCGGCGAACTGGCGCGGATCGCGTTGCGCAGCCTCGACGAGACCGCGCTCCGCCGCGTCCTCGGGAATCACCTCCGCGAAATCTTTGCCACGGCGCTTCAATGCCGACCCAGCCATCTCACCGTATCAACGCTCGCAAGGCGCAAAGGTTACGGAAGTTTCGCGCTCCATTCCGGCTTAAATGAGAAAGGCGGCGCGAGCGCCGCCCTTCTTCGCGTCTTTGTGCTTAGTGGTTTGCTTTTTTCAATTCCCTTTTTCCGTTTTGATACCGGCGACGTGCAGCGCCTTGGCCTTGGCGCCGTTGAGGTCGTAGTACTTGCGCGTCACGATTCGCTGCGCGTAGAGACCGCCGCCCGCCTGTACGTTGGTCACGGCTTTCCATCCGCCGTAGGCGTCCGCCGTGAGATCGCGAATGGCGTGGAACAGCTTGGCGCGATACTCGCCGTCAACGCCGGTCATCGTGGTCATGTACTTGCGCACGAGCGGTCCCGTCACTTCGTTTTCGAAGTCGGCGACCGACGGCGCCGTCAGCACCGAGCCGCCCGCGATATCGTGCAGATGCCGCACCATCGAATTGTAATTCGCCGCCGCATGATACTTGCCGGCGTTGGTGTAGAGCTCGTCAGGAAACGCCGCGCCCTCTTCGCTCACCGTGCAGTTCGCGATCGCCGCTTCCAGCGCCGCATGCACGAGCGTCGCATGGATGAGCATCTCGGAGATTTTCTCCTTGATATGCGATTCGCGCGCGAGGCCGTTTGCTTCCGCGATCAACTGCGCAAAGCCGACGAGCTGATCGGCCTCCTCGGCCATGCCTGAGAGACCGCCGAGCCGCTCCCAGAGCCCGAGCGAATGCGCGAAGACGGCGGCGTGCGCCACTTCGCCATCGAGGAAGATCCGCTCCTTCGGCACGAATACGTTGTCGAAGATCACGAAGCCTTCCGGCATGTGAATCGAGGTCGAGACCGGGAAATCGCGCGTGTCGTGATGACGCGGCGCGAAGGTCGTGTCCACGATTTTCACGCCCGGCGAATTCACCGGCACGGCGCATCCTATTGCGTAGGACTCCTCGCCCGGCTTCATCGCCTTGGTCGGAATCACCATCAGCTCATGGCTCATCGAGGCGCCCGTGATATGGAGCTTGGCACCGCGAATCACAACGCCGTCGTGGCGCCGCTCAACCACGTGCGTGTAAGCGTCGGCATCATCCTGCTTGCCGGGCGGGCGGCTACGATCGCCCTTCGCGTCGGTGATGCACTCGACGATCCGTATATCGCGGCGCTGCGCGCCCTTCACATAATGGCGCATGCGCTCGGAATACTCGGGCAGCTCGGGCGCGATGCGCGAGGCCGCCGTCGTCAGCGTCATGATCGACTGGTAGGTGACGTTGGCGACGATATCGGATGAATGGAGCAGCGGAATACGATCCTTCAGCTCCTGGGCCGACGCGGGAATCGTCATGAGCTGGCTGACGGCGTCGGCGCCGGGCGTGTACCAGCGATCGTAACCGGCGGCGATTCGATCGACGCAGGGGCCAAGCAGCGGATGCTTGGCGAGGCTGCGAACCCGCTCGCCTTCGAAGAAAGTCTCGCGTCCGTCATCCAGCGACTTCTTGTATTGTTCCCCGTTCATCATAGCGGCATGTTCTCCTGCGCGCCTTCATCGCGACAAGGCTCTCAGCGGTCGCGGCGAAACGCGTCTCTTTGGCTTCAGAATTGGTCGCGAAAAGACCGCGACAGAAGAGAGTTGCCACGATCTCCGGTGCATTTGCAAAGGCCCTGAAAACGCCGCCCATCGGCGCTATTGACGCGTGCTCAACTCATAATTCCTAAAAGAATTTCTTTTTTTTCCGTCATCCCGACCGAAGTGGAGGGATGACGAAATCGTATTGATGGTCTTAGTAGATCACTTTTTGTTCCATCAATGATGTGATTTCTGCGTCGCTCAGGCCGAGGAGGTTGGTGAAGACTTCGCGGTTGTGTTGGCCTAGATCGGGTGGATAGGAGAAGTTCATCTTGTCGACGTTGCTAAGTTTCACCGGCATGCCGGGGAGGATACGCTCGCCTACTTCGTGATGATTCATCTTCCACCAATAGCCCCATTCCCAGAGATGCTTGTCCTCGTGGAGCTCGACGCTGTCGAGGACGGGGCCGGCGGGGACTCCTGAGCGCTGGAGCATCGCGGCGAGCTCGAGATGATCTTTGTCGCGTGTCCATGGCCGCAGGAGCGAGTCGATCGCGTCGCTATTTTTGAGGCGCGCGGCTTGATCTTCGAACCTCGAATCAGCCGTCCATTCGGGATGGCCCGCGGCGCGGCATAGCGCGCCCCACTCCGCGTCGTTGCTCACTGCGATAGCGATCCACTTGTCGTCGCCGGCGCACTTGTACGTATTGTGCGGCGCCATGAACTCGTCGCGATTCCCGCGCTGTCCGCGCTCGCGCGCGTTCATGAAATATTCCATGTACCACTCGTTCATCTGGCCGATGACGGTCTCGCCCATGCTGGCGTCGATCCACTGGCCTTCGCCGGTGCGATTGCGATGCCGAAGCGCCGCGAGCGCGTGGAACACCACCGACGATGCGATCGCGTAGTCGGGCCACGTGCCACCGGTCTGACGCGGCGTGCCACCCGGATAGCCCTGCGCGTCGAACATCCCGACGAAGCAGCACGCCATCGGACCCCATCCGACCCACGAGGCCGGCTCGGTGCCGGTCTTGCCCAGCAGCGAAACAGAAATCATCACGATGTCGGGTTTGACCGCCTTCATCTTGTCGTAGGTGATGCCGAGCTTCTCCGACGCACCGCGCGGGAAGCATTCGAGGACGAAGTCGCTCTTCTTTACGATCTCGCAAGCAAGCTCGTAGCCGCGCGGCGTCTGCAAGTTGAGGTTAATCGCCTTCTTGCCGTAATTGAGCATGTGGTAGAAGCCGTTGCGATTCAGGCTGCCCATCTTGCGGTCCGCCATCCCGGCCGGATTGGTGCGGCCGATGTCGATATAGACCTGTGACTCGATCTTGATGACTTCGGCGCCCATCGTCGCGAGCCACTGCGCGATCTGCGGACCGTTGATGATCCAACTGAAGTCGGCGACGCGGATTCCTTCGAGCGGAAGACGTGCCATGGCTTTCTCCGAGGCGCTCAGACGACGCCGGCGGTCGCGAGTTGATGCTGCCTCTCGCGGGAGATTCCGAGGCGGCTGAAAATTTCTTCGTTATGCTCACCCAGCAGCGGCGCGCGCGCCGGTATCGGTGGCGTCTTCGACAGCGATACGGGACGATGCGGGTACTTGAAGCGGCCGGCTATCGGATGGTCGATCTCGACGAACGCATCGCGCGCCTGGAGATGCGAATGATTCACCGCCTGCGTGACAGTATGCACCGGGCCGATCGTCAGACCCATCTTCTGCCCCTCAGTGACGAGGTATTCCATGTCGAAGTTGAGCAGCTCTTCGCGGATGATCGTGCGCAGGATGTCGTCGTTGGCACCGCGCCCGGCATGCGTGTCGAACAGCTCGTTGTCGAGGCGATCGGGATTGCCAAGCAGCTTCTTGAGCGCCTGGTAGTGCGAATCGGCCGCCCACAGCGTGTAGATGAAGCCGTCGCGGCATCGCATCGGCTCCAGCCCGACCTGGACCTTGGCGCGCAGTCGGCTGAACGGGATTCCGACGTAGCTGTACGCGGCCATCTCGATCTTCGCCGTGTTCACCGTCGCCTGCCAGCACGGCGCGTCGATCCATTGGCCTTCGCCTGTCAGATCCCGATGGTACAGCGCGACCATCGTCGCGGCCGCCGCGTTCGCCGCACCCATGATATCGGCGGCATGACCGGGAGCACGCAGGGGATTCTCGTTTTCCTCATCGTCAACGAGCGTTGGCGTGTTGAGTCCGGTTAAACTCATAGCCCATTCGATAAGGTCCGAGCCCTTCCAGTCGCGATAGGGACCGGTTTGGCCGAAAGGCGTTATCGACGTGACAATCAGTCGCGGATTGAGCGCATGTAGCGCGTCGTAGTGAAGGCCGAAGCGTTCGAGGTAGCCGGGCGGATGATTCTCGATAAAGACGTCGGCGCTCTCGAGGAGCTTGCGCAGAAGCTCGGCCCCTTCGCGGGTCGTTGGATCGAGCGTGACGCTCTTCTTGCCGGTATTGAGGAACAGGAAGAGACCGCTCTTCTCGCGATGCGGCACATCGCCGGGAAAAGGAGAATGGCCGCGGGCGGGGTCACCGGTTTTTGGACGCTCGATTTTGATCACGTTGGCGCCCATGTCGGAGAACATCTTTCCGCACATCGGGCCGGAGACCATCTCGGCGTATTCAACGACCGTAATGTCGTCGAGCGCTCTGTTCATCGCGGTTGGGCACCTCGATCGTGATTTGCGCTACATGCGGGCAATATCAGAGAAGCTCTGGCTTTGCACGACTCGCGGCACAATGTGTTTCGAATGGAAACAGAACCGTGTCATTGGTCAGTTCGCGCCGAGCCATTGTCGCTTCGGTCGATCGTCGTCGAACTGGACCGGCAAACCGGCAGCGCGGCACGAATCTCGTGGCGACCTGCGCCGACTATGACTTCGACCAGCCGGTCACAGTGCATCTAGCCATCGCGCTCCCTCAATGACGAGAAGTTGGCGGACCGCCTCTTTTGTGAATCAGTGCTAAGTACGCGATGCACCGGCGAGTCCGATCCGGCATCGCGGTGAAACTGAAAATCCGCGATTTCATTGAAAAATATTGCAACATTCCATCCACCGACACGCTGGCGCGGTACGTGCACCAAGGGGGGAGAAGAGGTGTGAGGACCGCAATGGAAGAACCGCAGAGCCGTATTTCTGTGTCGTGCGCGGAAGGTCGCTCGCCGGATCTTGAAGACCTGTGCGAGGCGATGTTTATCGAGGGCGCGCGCGTCCTCGGCTACGCTTACGACGCACCGATTCCACTCGAATCGCAGGACAAGATCCTGCAGGCCGCGAGCATGCTCGCCGAGAAGCTGGCAGTGCTGGTCGCGATCAAGGGCGAGATCGACAACGAGACAGAAATCGGCAACTAGATTCCCGTTTGCCGCGAAAGGCGCAGTCCTGTGGATCTGCGGACGATTTCGTTATCATGCGGGCGAGAAAGAAGACCACTTACTCGTGCCGCTATCATGGCGACTCTTACCGCAAATGCGCCCTACAGGCTCATCTATGAGCTAGGCAACACCTTCGCCAGCCAGCTCGACCTCGACGCGCTGCTGGGATTGGTGACGAATAAGTGCCGCGAGGTTCTCAACGCCGAAGGCGCTTCGATTCTGCTGCTCGATCCTCGAACCGAGGAACTCTACTTCCCCTACTTGTCCGAACTCGATCCTGAAGTCGCGCGCCGCCTTGCCACGGTGCGGTTTCCAGCCGACAGAGGAATCGCGGGTGAGGCGCTGCGCAACGGCACGGCGATCAAAGTTGATGACGTAGCGCGCGAGCCGCACTTCTACTCGCTGGTCGATAAGCAATCCGGGATGGCGACGCGATGCGTGCTGGCGGCTCCGCTCATTGTCGGCGGCAAGCGCCTCGGCGTGGTCGAGGTCGTCAACGCGCTCAGTTCGCAGAACTTCACCGACGACGACCTGGCGCTGCTCGAATCGCTCGCCAACAGCATTGCACTCGCGATCAGCAACGCCGAGCGGGTCGGCGAGCTGCAAAGCGCGCAGGAATCGCTGCGCACGCAGGTCGGCGCCCTTCAGCGCGACCTCGCCCGTCATGAGTTGATCAACGACATCGTGGGCGCGAGCCCCGAGATGGCTGACGTGTTCCGGCTCATCGGCAGTATCAGCACCTCGCATATTTCGGTTCTGCTCGAAGGTGAGACCGGCACCGGCAAAGAGCTTATCGCGCGCGCGATCCATCGCATGAGCGACCGCGCCGACCGGCCGTTCCTGGCGATCAACTGCGCCGCACTTTCGGAGCATCTGCTCGAGA
>DATJMX010000043.1 GCA_035508495.1 Candidatus Binataceae bacterium | reverse complement strand
TGCGTTTTGGATTCCATCGCACGCGCACAGCGTGATTGCGAAGCGGCTTGAGAAACTCGTCGAGGCGTTCGCGGATTCGCGGACGGATGGTGCGCGCCGCGAAATGTTCGCGGCCAAGCAGCGCCGACGGAACGATCACGTTGGCATCGACGCTCCACAGCGGCGCGCGTCGAAAGAGCGCGGCCTCGCGCATCCAGGCATCGTCACGGCGCGCGGGATCTTCGTCGGCGATGATCAGCGCGGGCTTCGCCTCGGCGCAGAAGCGCGCGAATTCGGAGTTCGAGCTCATCCCCTCGCAAAGGCGCAGCACGAATCCGATTCCGCGCCGATCGAGACGCCGTGCAGTATCGGCCAATCCTTGCAGCATGAAATGGTAGTGCCGCAGATTCGCTATCGGATGGCGCGCGAGGAGTCCGAAGAAAACGACGACTGGAAGTTCGAGCAGGTTGCCCGCAGCGATCGCGGCCTCGAGCGCGGGATTATCGAGCGCGCGCTGCGCCCGGCGCATCCGATACACGACACATCGTCCGTCAGAGGCAGGCGTCTCGCCGCCGCGCACGCATACGCGCGAATCAAACTCCAGGGCTTCAAGCGTGGTCATCGCAGCTCGAAGAGTATCGCAAGGGCCTCCTAAAAGTAGTGGCGTAGGCGTCCCCGCCCGCGATTGAGATGACGCGCCGCGCGCCCTGCGATGCTGAAAAAGGAGGCGCAAAAAAAGCGCAATTTAATGGCGGGCGGGGACGCCCACCCCACTACTTTTTCGGAGCTCCAGAGCTTTGACCTTTGATTGTCGCGTGCCCCTCAAGAAGTTGGTGCGCGAGCGTTTCTAGATGCGCGAGGGTGGCGGGGACTTCGGCGATGCTGGCGAGCTTTGCTGCGGCCTCGATAAAGTTGCCGCCTTCGGTGAGCTCGTGCGGGATGACGATGCATCGCAGGCCTGCGGCGCGTGCCGCGATGAGGCCGCGCTCTGAATCTTCGATTGCGATGCTTCGATCCGCACGTACGCCCAGCCGTGCGAGCGCTGTCAGGTACGGCTCGGGATGCGGTTTCGATTCCTTGTAGTCCTCGCGCGTCAGGATTGCCTCGAACAACGCGGGCAAGCCGCTGGTGCGATGCGCCAGCTCGAAGTGCTCGCGATGTGAGCTGGTCACGATCGCCATGCGATGCTTCCCGTGCATCGCGCGGACCGTTTCGAGCGCGCCCGGAATCACGCATGCTTCGGCGCGCAGCAGCTCCGAGTACGCATCGTCGCGGATGCGGCGCCATCGCACGATCTCGGCCGCATCGAGATGCGGCAGCAATCCCTCCCACACGCTCTGCCCGCGCCGCATGATGTATTCGATGAAATGCTCGCGCGTGAGCTCAGCGCCGGCCAAGGCCAGCGTCTCGCGCGTGGCGCGAAAGTAGAGCCGCTCGGTATCGACTAACACGCCGTCGTTGTCCCACAGAACCGCCTCGATCATTGCGGGTATTTTATCAGAACGGCTTATGCCTCGCCTTTACAAAAACCGCCGGGCCATGTTACGAAATTGACCGATCGTTCAATTAAATCCCGCGGCTCTCGCCATTAAGGGAATCCCTCTCGGACGGAGGTCCATCGCATGAAGGTAGGCGGCGCAGTTATTTTCCAGAACCCTCTAAACGCTCGTTCGGATTACGACGTCTACAAAGACGACCTCAGGATCGGCGACCTCTACGAGCCACTGGGCTTCGATTCGATCTGGAGCGTCGAGCATCATTTCGACGACTACACGATGTGCCCCGACGTGCTGCAGTTCCTGTCGTATTACGCGGGCCGCACCAAGAATATTCAGCTTGGCTCGATGGTGGTAGTGCTGCCGTGGCACGATCCGATCCGCGTGGCTGAGCAAATCTCGGTTATCGATCATCAGTCGAACGGCCGCATGATAATCGGCTTCGGCCGCGGTCTCGCGCGGATCGAGTTCGAAGGATTCCGGGTGCCGCTCGGCGAATCGCGCGAGCGTTTCATCGAAGCCGCCGAGATGATCATCGACGGTCTCGAGAAGGGCTACATCGAGCACAACGGCAAGCACTTCCAGCAGCCGCGCCGCGACATCCGGCCCAAGCCGTTCAAGTCGTTCAAGGGCCGCACCTATGCCGCCGCGGTGTCGCCCGAGTCCTCGCGCATCATGGCGAAGCTCGGCATCGGCATTCTGATCATTCCGCAGAAGCCGTGGGAGGCCGTCGCGCAGGAACTCAACGAATATCGCACCATCTATCGCCAGGTGAACGGCGGCGAGCCGCTACCGACGATCGCGGCGGGATGGACTTTCGTCGACAAGAGCCGCGACCGCGCGCACGAGATGGCGGTGAAGTATATCGGCGGCTACTGGCAGACCGCGCTGCGCCACTACGAGATGGCGGCGGATCATTTCGGCAAGGCGAAGGGCTACGAATATTACGAGCAGATGGCGAAGAACCT
This sequence comes from Candidatus Binataceae bacterium, assembly GCA_035508495.1. Taxonomy (NCBI): domain Bacteria; phylum Candidatus Binatota; class Binatia (SeqCode); order Binatales (SeqCode); family Binataceae (SeqCode); species Binataceae bacterium (SeqCode). The sequence goes on along the minus strand of DATJMX010000043.1, from coordinate 24,699 downwards.
TGCCGCGCCGGGATCAAAGGATGCGTCCATCGATTATTTCCTGAGCCTGCAGGTGTGGGGCACGCCCGAGGACTGCATCAACAAGATCGATGAGATTCGGCAGAAGGTCGGCGCCGATCATTACACGGGCGTTTTCAGCTACGCCGGGATGCCGATCGAAGACGCCGAGCGCAGCCTCCGTCTGTTCGCGGCCGAGGTGATGCCGGAAATCAAGAAGCTCAACGGGCTGAAGGCGCAAGCCGCCTGAAGCGAAACTGTCACGGCGCGAAGCTCAAGAGAGGAGCGCGACCATGCATGACCTGGTAATTCGAAACGGACGTATCGTCGACGGAACCGGCGCCGCCGCCAAGAATGGCGACGTCGCAATCGATAACGGACGTATCACGAGCGCGGGCGGCAAAGCTGGCGCAGGCCGCCGCGAGATCGACGCGAGTGGACTGCTTGTCACTCCCGGATGGGTCGATATCCACACCCACTACGACGGACAGGTGACGTGGGATCCTTATCTAAGTCCCTCGTCATGGCACGGCGTGACGACGATCGTGATGGGCAACTGCGGTGTGGGCTTCGCTCCCGTCGAGCGCGGCAAGGAAGAGTTCCTCATCGGCCTGATGGAAGGCGTCGAGGACATCCCCGGCGCCGCACTCGCCGAAGGCATCAAGTGGCAGTGGGAGTCGTTCCCCGAATACCTCAACGCGCTCGAGAAGATGAAGCGCGTGCTCGATGTCGGCGCGCAGGTGCCGCACGGCTCGGTGCGCGCATACGTGATGGGCGAGCGCGGCGCGCGCAACGAAGAAGCGACGACCGACGATATCGCGAAGATGGCGGCGATCGTGCGCGATTCGCTGCGCGCCGGTGCGCTCGGCTTCACGACCTCGCGCACGATGCTGCATCGCGCGAAGAACAAAGAGCTCGTGCCGGGAACCTTCGCGAGCGAGGCCGAGCTGCTCGGCATCGGGCGCGCGATGGGCGAGGCCGGTCACGGCGTATTCGAGATGGCATCGGACATGGTCGGCCCCGATGCGACGATGGAATGGATGGTCAAGTTCTCGACCGAGACTGGACTTCCAATCACGTTCGCGATGGCGCAGGTCGATCAGAATCCGCAGGGCTACCGCAACGTGCTCGATCGCGTGCGCAAGTTCAACGCGGGCGGCGCGTATCTGGTGCCGCAGATTCCCGGCCGCCCGACCGGAATCCTGATGGGATTGCAGAGCTCGCTGCATCCGTTCATCACGCACCCGACGTATAAGGAGCTGTCGCATCTGCCGATCGACGAGCGCGTCGCGAAGCTGCGCGACCCGGCGATCAAGGCGCGTATCCTGAGCGAAGCGCCGGGTTCCGGCGATCGCATGGCGATCTACTTCATGACCAACTGGTTCAAGTACTTCGCACTCGGCGATCCGCCGAACTACGAGCCGGCTCGCGAAGACAGTATCGGTGCACGCGCGGAGCGGATGGGCAAGTCGGCCGCCGACCTGTGCTACGACATGATGCTCGAGCGCGACGGCCGCGAGCTGCTCTACATGCCGTTCGCGAACTACTCGGAATACAACTTCGACGCGCTGCGCGAGATGTTGCTCGATCCGGTGACTGCGCTCGGCCTCAGCGACGGCGGCGCGCATTGCGGAGCGATCTGCGATGCGAGCATGCCGACCTACATGCTCACGCACTGGGCGCGCGATCGGAGTCGCGGCGAGCGGCTGCCGGTCGAGTTCGCGGTGAAGCGGCAGACCACCGACACGGCGAAGTTCTACGGCCTGCGCGATCGCGGCGCGCTCACGCCCGGCATGAAGGCTGACGTGAATGTGATCGACTTCGACAACCTGACGCTGCATCCGCCGAAGATGATTTTCGATCTGCCCGCAGGCGGAAAGCGCCTCGTGCAGGAAGTCGACGGCTACAAGTACACGGTGCAAACGGGCGAAGTGACCTGGGAGAATGGTAAAGCCACGGGCGCGATGCCCGGCCGCCTCATCCGCGGCCCGCAGTCCGCGCCGACTGCATAGCCGGCAACGACGACACCACATCGAACGGCCTCGCACGCGATGCGCGCGAGGCCGTTCCTTTTTCGACATCAGCCTTCGCGGTACTTTACGATCCGAGTCGGTTGTTTTGAGGCCTTCCTTTCAAATCTCCTTCGAGGCGATTTTGAAAGGAAAGTCCTCTGAGGGGTTGCGCCAATATTAGCGGTTGGGACTCGCGGCGGGAGCTTTGCCTCCGCTAGCGCTAACTTCCCGGTCGAAGCCGGGCAGGATTGCCTGGATGAAGGCGTTTTTCAGTACTTCGACGAATGCCTGCCAGTCGTCCGTGTTGGGATTTTTGAGCGTGCCAGTCAGGTCTACTCGCGTCGCGACTTTCTCAGTCGAATGGTTCTTTAGAATGTGGGCCGCGGCGCCGATTGCCATTTCCTTGGCCTGCTGCAAAACAGGTCTGCCTTTGTCTTTCTGGTAGTCGTAGACCTTGACGTCGGAGAACATTGGTTTAACGTAGCCGGTCATTTGATCGTTCTTGACGCCGAGTTGTGCATAGACGGTAAGATGACCGCTGGCTACATCAACCCTGTTCGTCGCCTGCAGGACAGGATTGAGGCTAGTCAGGTCGGCGTTCAGAACCTGCAGGTTAGTATTGAATTCGGGACCGCCTCCCGCGGCGACTAAAGTGCCATCGATTCGCGTCGCTCCGTTACCCATGAAGCTGCCCGTGAGATTCACGTGGGACAGACCCTGGTTCGCGTGATTGTTCAGGTTGGTAATAGTCAGATTGGTATTATCGAGATAGAGCGAGTATGCCGGCGATGCCGCTTCATTATCGAAGACGAGATGGCTCTGGCGAATAGCCACTTCGTCCAGCTTGATATTCACCGCGCGTCGATTATTCTCTTTTTCGACTGCATTGCCCGCGGTGGTCACGCGATTCTCTTCCGCCCGTTCGGTCGCACGCTTGTGTACATAGGTGATGTTGGCGCGGTCGATCGCGGCAAGCTTCGTATCGACGTTAGTAACGAAGGGCGAGTATTCGACCGAGCCGCGGCTCGAGAACTCGCCACCGTTCAGCACCAGGTTGATTCGTTCGGTAGCCGGTTTGAGCGCGCGCAATGGAACGTCGCTGACATCGTATTGCGCGCGCATTCCGGGAAACGGCTTCATCAAATAGTTCAATTTGCCATCGAGGTTCAGTTCGCCCCGATCGAAGACCTGCATCTTGCCCGAAAAGGTGGATGGATACGTATCGTTGGGGGCCTCGATATTGCGGATATTGTCAGTAACGAAATTGATGTGGGCCAGATGGAGTGGCTTGTCCTTGGGACTATCCCGGTACGTCACGTCGCCGTCATGAATAACCAGGCGGTTGATCTTGAATGGATAGGCATTCTGCAGCGCGTCCTGCCACCCTTGTTGTTTCAGAGGAGTCTTGTTATGGACCTCGGCCGCGGCTTGCGCATGCAGGACGTGGATATTCGGATTCCATATCCCGACGTTGGCGACGACGTGCCTCGTTAGTAATTCGCGCCAATGGATTCGGAATACGATCCGCGGAAAATCGGCCACCGGTGGGGTCGGGTACGCATCCTGGGTGATCACCATGTTGCTCAGGGTGAGCCTAAGATTGAGAAGTTGGATATGCGCATGGCCGAGCGTCAGATGGTAGCCCTTCAGGCTGCTATTCATCCTCGCCGCGATACGCGGGCGGATATATCCATCGAGGAAAAATGATACGACGAACAGGGTCCCCGCGATCGATACGAAAAAGACCAGAAACCAGAGCGCGATTCGACTAGCAAGGCTGCGCGGTGGCCGCGCGATTTTGGCTGATTCCTGGGCCGCAGGAGTGACTTGTGGAGATGCCATGAGACGCCGAGGGAATCGCATCTTCAGTGCCACGCGATATGCCCAGGGAAACATTGATTAGTCCAGAACTGTACCGATTGGTCACCCGTAGCCAGCTTTCCATCGCGTAGAATTTTCACAACCTCAATTCGAACGAGGTTGGGCAACATTTTCCGGATTCACGTTGGCGTCGGTAAGTTTGCCAGCCGATTGAGGCATAATCGGCTGGCCGAATCGCCCGTATTCTTCGGCACGTCGCTTGCGATACTTACCCTGCAAAGCTCAAAGCCGCCGCTGCAATGCGGCGTCGTTTGGTGGAGTAACGACTATGAAATCAATCATCGCAAACGTCGCAATCGCAGGATTCATCGGCGTTGCCTCACTTACTTTAGTCGCCTGTGCGGACACTGATAGCACGGAGCCAGTGCCCCCGGTCCAGACTTCTCAATCGTCAACCACTACGAGCTATGATGTACCCGCTACCCAGGTTGTCGAAGCTCCTGTGACGACGACTACAGCGGTACCTGCGACGACGGCGCAGGCCACGACCACCACTACTCACTACAGCGACGGGACCGTTCAGAAGAGCACGACGACTGACTACAGTCCCTCCTACGTGACGACTACTCCTCCGACCTACTCCACGACGGTTGTCTCGAATCCTCCGGTCGTGACAACGGCGCCGGTAGTAACGACCTATCCTTCAACAGTGACTACTTATCCTTCGACCACGACTACGCGAACCACCACCACAACCGATGACGACGATGGCCTCGTGAACAAGCGCACCACGACGACCGTCACCTCGCCGGGATACTAATCGGCGACACTCCTCCTCCACTTACTGAAAGTGGTTCGCACGGCGAGTGATACGCATCCAGCGTATCACTCGCCTTCTTTTTCTCCTCTGATTACCCGCGATACGTGGATGGCTTCAATTTGCGCCGACAGCTATGGTCGCATCGAAGTGAGCGACCGTATCGATCATTGAGCCATCGGAGGAAAAGCATGGAATTCGGCTACCAGTTGGCAAACATCGAGCCGGCCAGGTTTCGCGACGCGGCGCAGGCGCTTGAGGGTCTCGGCTACGACGTCATCTTCTTTCCCGATCACATCGTGATGGAAGGTCCGGAGCGCACCTACGATCCGCACGCGCTGGCATACGATCCGATTCTGATTGCGGCCACCGTTGCAGATGCCACGAAGAAGATTCGCATCGGCCATCTCGTGCTCTGCAACTTGTTTCGGCATCCCGCGATCACCGCGCAAAGCCTCTCCACGCTCGATCACATCAGCGGCGGGCGGATGGTTGCGGGCCTCGGCACCGGATGGACCGAGACGGAGTTCCAGATGACGGGTATCCCGTTTCCGCCCATTGGCGAGCGGCTCGAGATGCTCGACGAAGCTCTCACCTGCATCAAGTCACTGTGGGCCAATGAGCGCACGAACTTCGACGGCAAGCACTACAAGTTCAAGGACGCGATCCTGTGGCCGAAGCCGATTCAGAAAAATCCACCGATCGTCGTTGGCGGCGGCGGCAAGGGGCTGCTGCGTATCGCGGCGAAGCACGCGGATTATCTCAACCTGATTGCCGACGCCGGCAAGCCGGGGAAGATTTCGGTCGAGAACGTTTCCAAATTCACCGACGAGTCCTTTCGCCAGAAGATCAGCTTCGTCCGCGAAGAGGCGAAGCGCGCAGGCCGCAATCCGGATTCGATCAAGATCAGCAACGTGATGTTCTCGGTGGTGATAACGGATACCGCGGCGGCGGCTCGGCAGACGGCCGAGATGATGGGGCCGATGTTCAAGATGACTCCCGAGGCGGTGATGAAGACGCCCATCAGCCTCATTGGAACGCCGGAGCAATGTGTCATCGAGTTAAAGCGGCGTGTCAAAGAGTGGGGCGTGTCGCAGTTCATCTTCGGCACGATGGCGGGCGTCGATGAAAAGCAATTCCGGCTCATTAGCGAACAGATCATTCCTCAGGTCTGAGCGGGGGCGATAGGGTTTGGCCTCGAAGTTCTTGCGCCGGATGCTTGCGATCGTATCCACGGCGGGTGCGATCGTTGGCATGGTCGGGCGCGGAGTCGCGGCAACGGACGGCGGCTTCATCAACCAGCCGCTGGCTGAAATCCAGAAGACCGATTTCTTTAATTTTTTCAATCTTGCCGAGACGCATCGTGAGGCGGCCGGCGGCGGCACGCAGAAGATCGTGTTCCAGCCGACCGGCGAGAAGTTCCACGACCTCGCGATCGTCACCGTCACGATAAACTCGCACTCGCTCGTGCAGCAGATCGACCTCGCGCTCAAACGATCGTTCATCTCGGGCCGCGATGGAATCTTCGCCGCCGATATTGCCAAGAGCTTCCTCACAGCGGCGCCGCCGCGGCCGGATGCCGACGCGCTGACGATGCTCGCCAACGAGATTCAGTATCGCGCGCGCAGCTCGCAGACCATGATCGTCGGCCCCGGCTACAAGCCGCCGCCGCTTCCCGATCCGCCGACACCCGCCTACCAGACTTATGCCGGCGAGCGCGCGTCAGATTCGAAGCAGCTCGCGAGCTGCACTTTCGAAATCAACAATGAGCATCCGCCCGGTGGCGATCAGCTCAGGATGTCCGTAGCGCTCAGATAGCATCCGCGGGCCTCCGCTACTCTGGCGAGGCGAGGCCGAAAGATGCGATGTTTTCACGACGATCTTTCATTTTTGTACGAGGTAGAGCGCTGAATGCTGCCGACCAGTCTTCTCATTGCCAACCGCGGCGAGATCGCCATTCGCGTGATGCGCGCGGCCGCCGAGTTGGGGATTCGTACCGTCGCGATTTTTTCCGAAGATGACGCCGCATCGTTGCACACGCGTAAGGCTGACGAGGCGCGCGGCCTGAGCGGCCGCGGCGCATCCGCGTATCTCGATATCGAACAAATCGTCGCCCTGACGCTGTCCGCCGGATGCGATGCGATCCATCCGGGCTATGGTTTTCTCAGCGAGAACGCCGCGTTCGCACGACGCTGCAAGGAAGCGGGCATCAAGTTCGTTGGACCGCGTCCCGAGATCCTCGAACTCTTCGGCGACAAGGTGAAGGCGCGCGAGCTTGCGGAGCGATGCCGCGTGCCACTGCTGCGCGGTACGACCGGGCCGACCACGCTCGAAGAGGCGCGCGAGTTTCTGTCGTCGCTCGGCGCCGGCGGCGCGATGATGATCAAAGCCGTCTCCGGCGGCGGCGGCCGTGGGATGCGGGCCGTTCATCGCGATGCCGACGTCGAGGAAGCCTACAAGCGATGCCAGTCGGAAGCGCGCGCCGCGTTCGGCAACAGTGACGTCTACGTCGAGCAGTTGATGCCGCGCGCGCGCCATATCGAAGTCCAGGTGATCGGCGACGGCGTCGCGGTCAGTCATCTCTGGGAGCGCGAGTGCACGGTCCAGCGCCGTCATCAGAAGATCGTCGAGATCGCTCCGAGTCCGAATCTTCCTGACGCGCTGCGAGAGTGGCTCCTCAATTCGGCGTGCCGCCTTGCCGAAGAGGTTCACTACGACAGCCTCGGCACGTTCGAGTTTCTGGTTGAAGCGGGCGATGGCTCAGGCGAAGGCGCGTTCGCGTTCATCGAGGCGAATCCGCGTCTGCAAGTCGAGCACACCGTCACCGAGGAAGTGACGGGTATCGATATCGTCAAGGCTCAGCTCGAAATCGCCGGCGGCAAGACCCTTGGCGAGCTCGGACTCACGCAACAGGACGTGCCCCGGCCGCGAGGTTACGCGATTCAACTCCGTGTCAATCTCGAGACGATGGGCGCGGACGGTGTCGCGAAACCGTCGGGCGGCACTCTCAGCTCATTCGAGCCCGCGAACGGTCCCGGAATTCGCACGGATACCTACGGCTATGCGGGATACACCACGAATCCGAACTATGACTCGCTCATCGCCAAGCTCATCACGTATTCGCCGTCGCCGAAATTTTCCGACGCGGTGACGAAGGCATACCGGGCGCTGTGCGAGTTTCGCATCGAAGGCGCGCCGACCAATATCGGATTTCTGCAAAACCTGCTGCGCCATCCTGATTTTGTTGCCAACAACCTCTACACGCGATTTATCGAAGAGCATCTGAGCGATTTGATCGCACCCGAAGGCGCGTCGCACCGGCGGCTCTACTTCGAGCCGCAGATCGCACCGCGGCTGGCCGGAGCGAAGATCGACACGCGCGATCCGCTGGCTGTTTTACATCACGGCAAATCCGGTGACGGCGCCGCCGCTGCTCCCGCGTCGGCTCCTGTAGCGGTTGCGCCCGCTTCGCAGGTGCAGGGACCCGAGGGAACGATCGCGGTGCGCGCGCCGATGCAGGGCACGATCGTTTCACTCGAAGTCAGGGAAGGCGATCGCGTGCATCGCGGCAAGCAAGTCGCCGTGATGGAAGCGATGAAGATGGAGCACGTCATCAATGCCGACGTCAGCGGCATCGTGCGCCGCGTCGCGGTCGCCAAGGGCGACGCGGTGTTCGAGGGCCATCCCCTGATGTTCATCGAGGAGGCGGAAGTCGCTCAAGCGGCCGTAGCCGAGACGAAGGAAATCGATCTCGATCGAATTCGTCCCGACCTGGCAGAGGTCTTCGAGCGTCACGCTTTTGGCTACGACGAGAACCGTCCCGATGCTGTCGCGCGGCGGCGCAAGACCGGTCAGCGCACGGCGCGTGAAAATATCGAAGACCTTTGCGACCCCGGCACCTTTGTCGAATACGGCCCGATCGTGATCGCGGCGCAACGCCGCCGTCGCACGCTCGAAGACCTGATCGCGCGAACGCCCGCCGACGGCATGATCGCCGGCATCGGCCGCGTCAACGGCAATCTCTTCGATGCCGAGCGCGCGCGCACCGCGTTGATGTCCTACGACTACACCGTGCTCGCGGGCACGCAGGGCCAGCAGAACCATCGCAAGAAAGATCGGATGTTCGAGATCGCAACGCACAACCGCCTGCCCGTCGTATTCTTCACCGAGGGCGGCGGCGGACGCCCGGGCGATACCGACGGCGTCGGCGTGGCCGGCCTCGACTGCATGGCGTTCAACTATTTCGGCAAGATGAGCGCGCTGGTGCCGCTGGTCGGGATCAACTCGGGCCGATGCTTCGCCGGCAACGCCGCACTGCTCGGATGCTGCGACATAGTGATCGCGACCAGGAACTCGAACATCGGCATGGGCGGACCCGCGATGATCGAAGGCGGCGGCCTCGGCATCTTCCGCCCCGAGGAAGTCGGTCCGATGGAATCGCAGGTCCCCAATGGCGTCGTCGATATTCCTGTCGAGACCGAGGCCGAGGGCGTCGCGGTCGCGCGCAAGTATCTGTCTTACTTCCAGGGCCGGGTCCGCGACTGGAACTGCGCCGATCAGCGAATGTTACGATCGATCATCCCGGAGAATCGATTGCGCATCTACGACGTGCGCGCGGTGATAGAGATGCTCGCCGATTCAGGATCGGTGCTCGAGATTCGCCGTCATTTCGGACTCGGGATGGTAACGGCGCTGGCGCGCGTCGAAGGGCGGCCGATCGGAATCATCGCGAACAATCCTGTGCATCTCGCCGGCGCGATCGACAGCCCTGGCGCCGATAAGGCTGCGCGGTTCATGCAGCTCTGCGACGCGTTCGACATCCCGATTTTGTTCCTGTGCGATTGTCCCGGAATCATGGTCGGCCCCGAGGTAGAGAAGACCGCGCTCGTCCGTCATGCGTCGCGGATGTTCGTGGTCGGCTCCAATATCACCGTGCCGTTCTTCACGATCATTCTGCGCAAGGGTTACGGCCTCGGCGCGCAGGCGATGGCGGGCGGCAGCTTCAAGGCCGGGATGTTCACGGTGTCGTGGCCGACGGGCGAGTTCGGCGGCATGGGGCTCGAAGGCGCAGTCAAGTTGGGCTATCGCAACGAACTCGCGGCGCTCAGCGATCCGGCCGAGCGCAAGGACCTTTACGACAAAATGGTCGCGCGGATGTACGAGCACGGCAAGGCCGTTAACACCGCGTCAACTTTTGAGATCGACGACGTGATCGATCCAGCGGAATCGCGCCGCTGGATCGCGGGCGCGCTGGAATCGGCGCCGCAGCCTGCGCCGCGCATTGGGAAGAAGCGCCCCAATATCGATACGTGGTAAGACCCTCCTGAAGCGGGAAAATAAAGAGGCCCGGCGAGTGCTCAGGGCCTCTTCCATCGCTTGGCCGAGCGGTTTTCTAGTCAGCACTGGCAGGGGCGGCGGTCCGGCTTGTACTGTTGAGAAGCAACACTACATTGCCGACAGCGTCGGTGTCATAGGCCGTGAGCGTTAGTGATTCGCAGGCACCCGATTCAGATTGACAGTTTGCCGCGCTGCCATCGCAGGCCGTGACTCCCGCGAAGAACCAGAACAGCGGATGTGGTGCGAAAATTCCGAGTTGATTTTTGCTCAAGCTGACCTTCTTGGTCTGGCCCGGTGCGAGAGTGAAAGTGTTGGTTTCGATCGTCTTGCTGTTGGCGTCGAAGAAATCGACAGCTACCTGGCATTGAACGCCCATACCCGGAGGATAGTCCACGAAAACGTTGGCGTTCTGGCCGAGTGTAAGGCCTGTCAATCCGCTTATCGCAAGGATTAATTGAATCGCCTGGAATAAACCCAGCATCTTTTTGTCCTCAATATGTTAGTCGGTTGCCATCGAGAGATCCGCCAATCTCTAGTTGGATAGTTGGTCAATAAACGGCCGCGAGACGAATCCAGTCTGCAACACTTGAGTTTGGAGGGTGAGCGAGTTCACGGTCTCGATTGATTCGCTGATGTTGCATAGCGTCGGGTCGCAGTTCATTGAATCCGCGGGGCAATTGTTTACAAGCATCGCTTGCTGGGTGAACACACCTCCGCCGCGGCCGAAGGTGAGCGTGCCCGTTTGGCCGAGAGTAAGGTTGAAAGTCCCGGTAGCCACTTGCTTGCCGCTAGTGTTGAACACGTCAACTACGACTTCGCAGGTCGCGGGCGGCACAGTGCCGTCGAGGGAGCCGAATCCTCCCGGCGCGTAAAGGAGATTAATGTTCCCGTACTGGGCTGGGCCTATCGTTAACAATAAGGCCAAGGCAAATATTGGCATTGTTTTCCTCCGGCAGGCAGAAGCCTGACAGTTGGTTTATAGCGAAAACCGGAGGATATATACAAATTGTAAAAATTGTTACCGGATGGTGAGCTAAAAATTACGACCAATCGGTAGCAGGCGTGGGACGCGCGTCGCGAGCCTGATCGTGACGCCCGCGCGCGGGTCAGGTGCGCGGCTCGAGCACCATCTGCGTCTGCGTCACGATCGCGAGCAGGGTGCCGTTTTCGGCGCTGAGCCGCGTCTGCCAGACCATAGTGCGCTTGCCGCGATGGATCGCGGTGCATTCGCCAATCACGCGCGAGCCGACAGGGGCGCGCGCCAGGAAGTTGGTCTTCGATTCGAGCGTTGTGGTCGCGGATCCGCCGCTAAGGTTGAGCATCGTGGCGTGAGCGCCTAGCGTGTCGGCGAACGCCATCATCGCGCCGCCGTGCAGGATCGCCGGCTCAGTGCACATGTCCTCGCGCACGATCATTTCAGCCGTCACACGTTCGGGCGCGCCGGAGAGAAATCTGATCCCGAGCAGCTTCGAGAACGGCGTTATCGATTCATTGAGCCGAGTCAACGCGTCTTTTTCGTTTTCCATGCTTTTCATATCGCAGCGGCGCGCGCGGATTTGAAGAGCCAGTTTTTTGCGCTCGACTGGATCCATCGCAGGGAATAAATCGCCCAGCACCTGAGTCTGCCATTCGAAACGAGCACTGCGTGCACGCTTTCGAAGGAGAACCAGATGAAACGTGAACTCGACCGGCGGTCGTTTCTGCGCATCGCCGGAGCATCGTTGGGGTTCGGCGCCCTCTACCAGTTTGCCGGATCGGCCCTGGGCAACAGCCGCGCGCTTGCGCAGCTCACGGGCGAGATGGGCCGCGCGAATGGCGAGGCGCCGGCGCCATTTACCTTCGTGCAGCTCTCCGACACTCACGTAGGATTCAACGGCCCGCCCGATCCGCTCGGCACCAAGGCCTTCGAGCGCGCGGTGCAAGTGATCAACAAACTGCCGCAGCAGCCCGAGCTGGTCATTTTTTCAGGCGACCTGACTCACGATTCCGAGAAGCAGGACCAGCGCGCCGCGCGGATGAAACAGTTCAAGCAGATCGCATCGACTCTGGGCGTGCAGAATATGCACTACGTGCCGGGCGAGCACGACGCCGCGATCGACGGGGGCGCGCTCTATCGTGAGTATTTCGGCGAGACTTCGTATTCGTTCGATTTCCGCGGCGTTCATTTCATCGCGCTCGACAATGTGTCGCGCGGCAAACCCGCAGTGGGCGCCGAGCACATCGCGTGGCTGCAAAAGGATCTCACACGCTTTCCGAAAACCGCGCCGATCATTGTCTTCACCCATCGCCCGCTCTTCGATCTCAAGCCCGAATGGGAATGGTTCACCAGCGACGGCGACAAAGTCATGAACGTCCTCTCTCCGTATGAGAACGTGACGGTGCTCTATGGCCATATCCATCGCGACGATGTCCACGCGATCGGCCATTCGAAGCACTACGCGGCGCGCTCGCTGATATTCGCGTTCCCCGATCCGGCGCAGGTGCCGGACAAGAAGCCCGTCGCGTTCGACGCCGCGCGGCCGTTCAAGAACCTCGGCATCCGGGTTGTCGATCAGACGAGCGCATCGGCGCCGGCGATCAACGACATCGAGCTCACCGTGAATGAGTATTCGGGCACGGTCGGGATTCAGCAATTACTGAAAAGCGGAGTTGCGTAATGAAGACGAAAACGAAACGAGTGGTGATTTTTCTCGGCACGTTTGCCTTGAGCTCGATGATCGCAGGGAGTTGGGCGCCGTCCGCGCTCGCGCAGGATCCGCAGGTGATCGATATCACGGCAAAGCGCTTCGCCTTTTCGCCCAACGAGGTTCACCTGAAAGCGGGCCAACCGGTGACGCTTCATCTCGTGAGCGAAGACGTGACGCACGGATTCTTTTCACGTCCGCTCGGTCTCGACGAGACGATCCCCGCGAAGCAATCAGTCGACGTCAAGCTCACGCCGCGGACTCCGGGCAAATATTCGATCATCTGCGATAACTTTTGCGGCTCCGGCCACGGCAACATGAAGATGACGTTCGTGGTCGAGTGATGTTCCCCGCATCGATTCAACTGCATCCGATCGTCGACCATTTCACGATCGCGCTGGCGAGCGTTGGCGTAGCATGCGACGTCGCAGGCGCGCTCGCGTCGTTCTGGCGATTTCGTTTGATTCAAAACGGCGCGGAGCGCCTGCGGCGGTCGGCATTGATTCTGATGATCGGCGGAGCGCTCGCCGCGATCGTTTCGTATTTCACCGGCGACGCCGAAGCGAATCGCGTCTGGGACACAATGACTCCGGCGGCGCACACACTCCTGTATTCGGATACGAGTTTGCTTGCCCATGCCACGCTTGGGCGTTACCTGATGTGGACTTTCGTCGCTCTGGCCGCGTGGCGAATCGCGCAGGAGTTGGTACCGATACTCAGTCGGGCGTGGGCCGCATACTTATGCGCCGCACTTGTCGCGACCGGTGCGTTGCTGTACCAGGGCAAGACTGGAGGCGAACTGGTCTACGACTACGGCGTCGGTATCGCGGCGAGGGTGCCAGCAGGCTCCAGCGCACGATAGATTCATCCGCAGCGCTTGACGTGAGCGCGCGCCGCGATTACTTTGCGATACAAAGTGAACGCCATGAAGGACCTGGACGAAGCCCTCGCTGAGATCACCGCGATTCGCAGCCAGATCGCCCGCACCGCGGAGTTCCAGGGCTATGGCCCTGTCACGGTCGCCACGACCGGTCTGATCGCGCTGGTTGCCGGCGAGGTGCAGGCGCACAAGCTCGCCGATCCCGCGCACAACATCATCATCTATATCGCGATCTGGATGGCGACCGCCGTGCTGTCGCTCACGCTGATCGGCTTCGAGATGGTGACGCGGTCGCGCAGCATGCATTCAGGGCTGGCCGAGGAGATGATCCTCACCGCCGTCGAACAGTTCATGCCGGCTGCGGTGGCGGGCCTGCTGCTCACGTCGGTGCTGGTGCGATTCGCGCCCGACGCGGTCTGGATGCTGCCGGGGTTGTGGCAGGTGCTGTTCAGTCTTGGCATTTTTGCGTCGGCGCGATTTCTGCCGCGCGCCACCTATGCCGTTGGAGCATGGTACCTGCTGTGCGGCCTCGCCTGCCTCGCGCTGTCGCGCGAGCAGCATGTGCTGTCGCCGTGGTTGATGGCGCTGCCGTTTGGGCTCGGGCAGTTGCTGGCAGCAGCGGTTTTGCAATGGAGTCAACCGGTAGAAGATGAGCGGTTCTAAGAAAGAGCGCAGCGCGGGCCGCTTCGCCTACGAGGGCCTCGACCGCGTGATTCACGAGCGAGCGCGCCTTAGCGTGCTGACTTCGCTGATCGCGCATCCGCAGGGCCTGCGCTTCAACGATCTGAAACAATTGTGTGCGCTGAGCGACGGCAACCTGAGCCGGCATCTGCAAGTGCTGCAGGAAGCGCGGCTGCTCGAAGTCGCCAAGGGCTTCGACAAGAATCGTCCGCAGACCATGTGCCGCATCACGGCGGTCGGCCGGCGGCGCTACCTCGAATACGTCGAGGTGCTCGAGCAAGTGGTGCGCGACGCGGCCGCGGCGGGCGACACCGAGCGGGCGCGCACGCTGGCGCAGCGGCTCGCCCCGGCCTGAAATTTTTTTGGCAGGAGACTTTGCAATGCAAAGTACTTGGCGTTCTGGAGACGGTATCCACGTCGCGATTATCATGGACGGCAACGGCCGCTGGGCGACGCGCCGCGGCCTGCCGCGCACCGCCGGCCATCGCGCGGGCGCCGATGCCGTCCGCCGCGTGATCGAAGCCGCGCCCGGGCTCGGAATCACGACGCTCACGCTGTTCGCATTCTCGTCCGACAACTGGCGGCGGCCGGTCGAGGAAGTGAACGCGCTGATGTGGCTCTTGCGCGCGTATCTGCGATCCGAAACGAAGCGCTTCATCGAAAGCGGCGCGCGCCTGACAGTGATCGGCCGGCGCGATCGTCTCTCCGCGCGCCTGCGCACTGAGATTCGCCGCGTCGAGCGCACCACCGCCGAAGGCCGCAAGCTGCACGTCCGCGTGGCGCTCGACTATTCCGCCCGCGAGTCGATCGCGCGCGCCGCGGCGAGCTGCGGAGGCAATTCCATTACTGCTGATAACTTCGGCCAGCTGATCGCGCAGGCGCTCAGCGACCAATCGGGTCCGACGGAAGTCGATTTGCTGATTCGCACCGGCGGCGAAAAGCGTCTCTCGGATTTTCTGCTCTGGGAATCCGCCTACGCGGAGCTGATTTTCAGCGACACGATGTGGCCCGACTTCGATGGCAACGAATTGCGCGCCGCGGTGGAAGAGTTTCGTCAAAGAGAACGCCGCTTCGGTGGCCTCGGAAACGAGACTCACGCCGCCGGTAGATGAAATAAGGAAGGCGCTTCGCGCGATGTCTGGCACCGGCCCCTTTGTGGGCCTCCAAGATCCCTCGACTGCGCTAGGGATGACAGATTGGATGGCAGCCAACAATCAAAACGACAGAAAAGGTGTTTTTCTCACAGGCTCTCGCGATGACGGGGTGGTTGGCGGCCATCGACTAAATTCTATCGTTCAGATGACAATCAGACATTCGAGAACGACCGTTGGGTTCGCTCGTTAAACAGATTGACAACGGTGGACTGTTTTCATCGCCCGCGCGATAGTGCGTTTTGATTTCTGTCGCGGAGGCTGACCATGGACATCACTTTGCGTGCGGGCAAGCCGGAAGATTCGCAGGAGTGCGGGCGGATTGCTTATGAGGCGTTCAGGGCGATCGCCGAGGAGCACGGTTTTCCGCCGGACTTTCCCTCGCCCGAGGTCGCCTCGACGGTCGTCAGTCACATGCTGCGTCATCCGCAGACTTACTCCGTGGTCGCCGAGTCCGGCGGCAAAATCATCGGCAGCAATTTCATGGACGAGCGTGCGATCATCGGCGGCATCGGGCCGATCAGCGTCGATCCCGAGGTGCAGAACAGCGGCGCCGGCAAGGCGATGATGCTGAATGCGCTCGAGCGCGTCGCAAAGCGCGGCTTTCCGGGAGTGCGCCTCGTGCAATCCGCGTATCACATGCGATCGCTGAGCCTCTATACGAAAATCGGATTCGATCCGCGCGAGACGTTGTCGGTGTTTCACGGTCCTGCGCTCAATGTCTCGATCGAAGGTTTCAAGGTTCGCGATGCCGCCAGGAAAGATCTCGATGCGTGCGACGAGCTGTGCCGGTACGTGCACGGATTCGAGCGCGGCAGCGAGCTCTCCGACGCGATCAATCGCGGCGGCATTGCGAAAGTTGTCGAGCGCGGCGGCCGAATCACCGGCTACACGACGTCGATCGCATTCGGCGGCTATAGCGTCGGCGAATCCAACGACGATATCCAGGCTCTCATCGGCGCAACACGCGAGTTCGACAAGCCCGGCTTTCTGGTGCCGTCGTGCAACGCCGAGCTGATGCGCTGGTGCCTCGCGCGCGGTCTGCGGGTCATCATGCAAATGACGCTGATGACCATCGGGCTCTACAACGAGCCGCGGGGCGCCTACCTGCCATCGATACTGTTCTGAGCTTGATCGCGCCGCCGATGCGCCGCTAGCCTCAAGCGCGCGCGAAATTTGTTGATCGCTCGATATGGAGGAGCAGGTGGCAGAACCTCAGAGCACACCCGGTGAGCAAGCGCCGCCGGCCGCGCCCAAGCCTTGGCCGGCGCGCATGGAAGCATCGGTGCTGGAAAAGGTGCTGGTCGCCGGCTCGCTCGGCGTGCTGGTGATGATCGGGCTGTTCCTCACCAACTACTCGGCGCATCGCGGCCGGCTCTACTGGAGCGCGATGTTCCCGATCTTCGGCCTGATCAGCCTGTGGAACGCGACCGTCGGGCGCCAATTCAGCGAGCCGCTGATGCCGACGGTGATCAAGCACGCGCTGCACTGGCTGGTGCCGATTCTCGCGGTGTGGATCGTTTTCCTCGAGCTCAGATGGGGTCAGATGGATGCCGACGCGGTGGCGCTCATGACGGTGCTGATTCTGGCCGTGACCTGCTTCCTCGCCGGAGTGCATCTTGATCGCAGCTTTCTGTGGGTGAGCGCGATCCTCGCGCTCGCGAGCGTCTTCGGGACCGAGATCGAAGGCTACATCTGGATTATCGCAGTGCTTGCGATCGCTGCGATCGCAATCACTGTCTATTCGCTTATTCTGCTGCGACGCCATCATTGGGGCGTCGCGCACCGGCAATAGCGGCAAGGCTCGCGATCTTCTGCTCCACTGCGCTCGCACCGGGCGCGGCTTTTTCTGCGACGACGATCATGCGCTTGCCGAACAGCATCGCAGGCGAGAATACGTGGGCGAGAATCTCTCGCGCGACGGGCGCTGGCGTTTCCGGCTGATGCTTCGAGCGCGCCTTCTGCGCCGCGGCGCGCAGCGAGAATTTCGATGCCGCGTAGAAAATCGGCACGCTCCACGCCAGCGCAACCGCGGTCGGGCTGTACTGATCGGTGAAAACCCGCAGGCGGTCGAAACCGCTCAGCCGCAGGATGTAGCGCATCCTGAAGTAATCGATCATGAAGATGTGGCCGTGGTAGAGGCGCTTGTCGGCCGCGATGCGCAAGGTCTGGACTTCGTTGGCGAGGCCGCGGCGCAGGTTGCGCTGGCTCGTGAGCAACTGGCTGAAGCGCGACGACAGATGCATCAGGCTCGGCGTCGTGATGACGATCTGCCCGCCGGGCTTCATCACCCGCGCGCATTCGCGGACGAAACCCACCTGGTTCTCCAGGTGCTCGATACCTTCGCGCGAAAGCACGTAGTCGAAGACGCCGTCGCGAAATGGCAGCGCGTGGTTGGCGTCGGCGCAGACCTTGCGCTCGCCGGCTTCGGCTCCCGTGAACAGATCGACCGAGACGACCGAGTAGCCAAGCGCCTGGAGCGCGCGCGACTGCAAACCGCCGCCGCTGGGGACGTCGAGCACGCGGCCAGGCTTCATCTGCGCGAACAATCCCGCCCGGCGCCCGCCGCTTTTGATCATCACGTCCATGGAAGAGGAGTTGACTGAGTCAGCGACTTGGTTGCTCAACAGCGAAACCGATGCGCCCCTTCGAGAAGATTCTGCAACTTCATCGGCATTCGTATAGCACGGTGACCGTCGCGGTCCGAGTATCGCGGAAGTGCGGGGAAGCTCGACCAACTAGCCGATGGGACGAATCTGGCGGCGCGATCGCTTGAGCTTATGAAACAAAAACTCGATTCGCCGGTAGGCTTCGAGCGGCGAGAGCTTTCCGCTCGTCTCGAGCGACGAGATCATCGCGGTGCGCTGCGCGAAGTCCTGCAACTCCTGGTCAAACCGCACGTAATCGGCGCGATCTTCGCCGTGAAACTCCAGACGCGCAAAGATAAATTCCGAGGTCGTCATCAAAGAGCCTCCTCCGGTAACCAACGAGCCCGCTTCGTCGCGCGCCCGGCTACCGCAGCAGGCTACGCGCGAAGTCCCTGACGCCGCGGCCAATCACCATCTGTGCGGTGGGTCGATGGCGTCGCGAATCTTCTTAAACCGTCGTCATCCATGGAGCCTTCTCAGCGCCTTAACCTGCCTTCGTTGCTCTGAAAATAATCTTAGACATTCGCCGCCCTCAACGCGACCCATACGAAGATATTAGTGCGCAATCGCAAACGCTGCGCGCGATTTCTATAATCGGCTATGCTGGGGAGGCAAACCTATGAGGCACAAAGTTCTCGCCGCGGTAATCGCGTTCACAGTGCTCATGGCCGCGCACGCATTCGCGCAGACCGATTCGGACGCGGGCCGCAAAGTGCTCGGCACGGTGGTCAACGGCAATACGACGATCGAGTTTGAGGCTGCCAACCGCTCCGATCTCGACAACCAACAGTTGCGAGCGTGGGGCGACTTCGCGGCGGCGCATGCGAAAATCGCGTCGGCGCTCGGCAGCAATCCGTCGCTCATCTCGAACGACGGTTACGTGAACAAGCACGCCGATCTGGCGAAACTGTTCACCGACAATCCCGGGTTGCGCGATGCGATGGCGGCGAACCCGGGAAATTTCGTCGTGCCTGTCAATCCGAGTGAGTAGCAGCGTCCGTCTCGATCGCGAGCCGAGCGCGCCGGCGCCCCGCGAAATCGATCTTCTGCCGTTATCGGTGACCAGGCTCAGCGACGCGAAAATCATCGCGGCGATCGCTGCGCTCGCACTCGCGATTCGCATCTACCTGAGCATCTTCGCCTATTGCATCTCGGGCGACGGCATCATGTACGTGCGGATGGCGCAGGATATCGCCGCCGGGCGCTATGCGCACGCGCTGCAGTCGGTTTTCCCGCCGCTCTATCCGGCGCTGATGGCGTTGCTTCACCTGCTGTTCCCGGATTGGGAGTTGTGCGGCGATCTGATTTCCGCGCTGCTCGGCGGGCTTACCGTCATCCCGATTTACTTTGTGATGCGCGAGGTCACGAAACGCCGCGATCTCGCGATCGTCGCGGCAGCAATCGTCGCGGTCGACCCGCCTCTGGTGCGATATGGCGCGAGCGTGCGCACCGAAGCCGGCTACATCTGCCTGCTCGCGATCTCGGTGTGGTTCGCGATGCTCACGCTCAAGCGGCGCAGCCTGCGGTTCGCGGCACTCGCGGGCGTGCTCACTGCGATCGCGTATTTCTACCGTACTGAGGCCGTCGCCTACGCGGGTTTTGTGCCGGTCTTCATCGTGATCGGCGCGTTGCTTTGGCGCGAGTGGGGCTTGGGCTTTGCGCTGGCAGCCGCAGTCGTATTCGGCGCGAGCTACCTGATCGTCGGCTCGCCGTATATCGCAGTCATCAGCGCCAGCTCCGGTCATTTGGCCTTCAGCCGCGAGCTTCACGCCGCGGTGATGTACGGGATGGGCGATGCATCGAGCGATCCGCAGAAGTGGCGCCATCTCGGCTATCATGACCAGGTGCCGCTGCTCATGCCGCTCCTGACCGAGCCGCGGGTTTTTCTCGGCAAGCTGCTCTCCGATTTCGTGATGTCCTTCTATTTCCTGGCCGAGGCGCTGACGCCGGTGCTCGCGCCGCTGCTCGTGCTCGGAATCTACCGCCGCGGCCGCCAGATCCTGGCGCGCTGGCCCGACGCATTCCTGCTCCTCATGATCGCCTTCTACTTCTGTGGTTTCGCGGCCACCTACACGGGCCCGCGCTTCATGACGCACCTGATAGCGTTCATGTTCGGATGGGTCGTGCTGGGGATCGCAGAGTTGGCTGGACTGCTGGGGATGATAGCGGCCGCCAAGCGGGTCAGCTTCGCATGGATCGCGTTGGCGATGCTCGCGATCCTGACCGCGATTTCGATCCAGAACGATTCGTATGACATTCGTGGGATCCGCTATGCCGGCGAGGAGGTCGCGCGGCTCAGCCAGTCGGCGTCAATCGTCTCCGACGATCGGCGCTACGCTTTTTATGCCGGCGCGGAGTCGATTACATTTCCCGACCAGCAGCCGCCGGATTTCTGCCGATGGATCACCGCGCAGCACGGCCAGGTCTACGTCGCGCTGACCGACAAGGAAGAGATGCACTACGGCGTCGCGGGCGGCGCGCCCTGCCTCGAGCGGGTCGCCCGCTATCCGCGCGGCGACAACCGCTACATCGACTTGTTCAAGGTTCGCAACTAGTCCGAGCGCCCATTCTGTTTGACGACGCGCCGCGCGAAACCCTTGGAGCGGCGCTTGCGCAACTTGGTCGCTTCACGCTGACGCTTGTCGGATAGATCGATCATCGCCTGCTGGCATCCCAGGTCGCCATCGGGCGCCGAGGTTTTGATGTAGCTGCCGTCGGACTGCATCTCCCATGCACATCGATTCGGCGCGAACTGCAGGTCGAGGATCTGCCGCAGCTCCTTGCGCAGTTGGGGATCTTCGACCGGGGTCACGGCCTCGACGCGGCTTTCGAGGTTGCGCTTCATGCAATCCGCCGAGCCGATGAAATATTCTTCGCGCCCGCCGTTGCGGAAATAATAAATGCGCCCGTGCTCGAGGAAGCGTCCGACGATGCTCACGACGCGAACGTTGTCGGAAATTCCAGCAAGTCCTGGCCGCAAGCGGCACGTGTCGCGCACGATGAGCTCGACGCGCACCCCTGCCATCGACGCGCGATAGAGCGCGCGCGTCACGTCGGCATCTTCAAGCGCGTTCATCTTGAACTGGATCAGTCCTGGAGTGGCCGCCGAGTGCAGACTGATCTCGCGATCGATGCGCGCGATGAGCGCTTTCTTGAGCAGCGTCGGCGCGGGCAGCAGCTTGCGATAGTTGCGATCCGGAACGTAACCGGTTGTCAGGTAGTTGAACAACTCGGTCAGGTCTTCGCCGATCGCCTCGTCGCAGGTGAGCAGACCGAAGTCAGCGTAGATGCGCGCGGTGCCGGCGTGGTAGTTGCCGGTCCCGATATGAGCGTAGCGTCTCAGCCCGGTGTAGTCCTGGCGCACAACCAGGATCACCTTGCTATGCGTCTTGAGTCCGACCACGCCGTAGGTGACGTGGATTCCGTACTCCTCGAGCTGCTCGGCGAACTGGATATTCGCCGCCTCGTCGAAGCGCGCCTTGAGCTCGACCGCAACCGCGACCTGCTTGCCGTTGCGCGCCGCGTCGCACAGGTAGCCGATCAGCTTTGAGTCGCGCGAGGTGCGATAGAGCGTCATCTTGATCGCGCGGACCTTGGGATCCTCAGCCGCCTCGCGCAGCAACCGCTCGACCGAGGTCGAAAACGATTCGTAAGGATGCAGCAGCAGGATCGATCCCGCGTCGCGGATCACGTGAAAGATATTGCGCTCGGGCGTCAGGCGCGGATGGTCGATCGGATGATGCGGCGCATCGTGCAGCACCGGCATGTCGATCGACCCGATCTCCATCAGATCGCGCAGCGCCATGATGCCATCGACTTCGAATACGTCCGAGCGCTCGTCGAGGCCGAGCTCCGCCGCGAGCATTCCGCGATGCACGGGGTTCATCCCGGTCATCACTTCCAGGCGCACGATCGGCGCGAAGCGGCGGTCGCGCAATTCGGACTCGATGAGCGCGAGCAAATCGTCAGCCTCGTCCTCGTCGCGCTCGGTATTGGCGTTGCGCGTCACGCGGAACAGCTCGCAGGAGATGACCTCCATCGCCGGAAAAAGCAGATCGAGGTTGTTCGCCATCACGTCTTCGAGCCGGACGTAATCGTTGCCGCGGCCGACGCGCAGGAAGCGGCGGATACCGAATCCCAGCGGCACCTTCACGCGCGCCATCAGCGGATCGGAATCCGCGTCGTAGCGCACCGTCACCAGCAGGTTGAACGACAGGTTCGAGATGAAAGGAAACGGATGCGCCGGATCCATCGCCTGCGGTGTCACCAGCGGAAAGATATTGCGGAAGTAGTACTCGCGGATTTCTTCCTGCTGATCATCGGTGAGATCGTCGTAATGGCGGATTCGAATGCCGTGCTCGGCGAGCTCGCTCAGCAATTCGGGCAGCAGCTCGCGCTGACGGGTGTCGAGCTGGCCCACGATCGCGGTCGCCTCGGTGATCTGCTGTTGCGGCGTGCGGCCGTCGACCGTGACTTCCTGGAGCCCCGCGACGACTAATTGCTTGAGGCCGCCGATGCGCTTCATGAAAAATTCGTCGAGGTTCGACGCGGTGATGGCAAGGAATTTGAGCCGCTCCAGGAGCGCATTGCGCGAGTCACCCGCCTCGAACAGCACCCGCTTGTTGAACTCGAGCCACGTCAGCTCGCGATTCAGATAGAGCTCGGGCGAGCTCAGGCGCGGATCGTTCTGCTGCGGCACCAGGCGCGGGGCGCGTTTGTGGCTGTCGTGATCGGAATCAGCGCGGGCTGACGAAGTCCCCGAAAATTCTGCGGAAAGCGATGCGACTGACTCAGTTTCGTTGGCCATCGTGGACTCGTGATGCCTCCCTGACGTTCGTCATTCTACTAGGCGCGCAGCACTGATTCCTATCCTGCTACCGTGTGATTTGGTTCATGCCGATTTAGTGGATGTTTTGATTTTGTGACGCTTTTGCGTCGAACACAAAAGGAACTTGCTGAGCAAAGCAGGCGGAAATCTGACGAATATCGATCGGTACTGGCAATAGCTTCGATAATCTTTGAAACTGTTGTGCAGGCGGAGAATTCGGCATGGCTCAATTCGACTATGACCTGGTCGTCATTGGTTCGGGACCGGCGGGCCATCACGCCGCGATCCAGGGCGCGAAACTCAACAAGCGCGTCATGATCGTCGAGCGGCGGCCAATCGTCGGCGGCGTATGCATCAACGTTGGCACGATCCCGAGCAAGACGATGCGCGAGGCGGTCATCTATCTGTCCGGCTATCGCGAGCATGGCATCTACGGCGAATCCTACAAAGTGAAGGAAAAGATCACGTTGCAGGATCTCGTCTTCCGCATCGATCCGGTCGTGCGTCACGAGATCGATGTGATGCGCCATCAGCTCCAGCGCAACGGCATTGAGCTGGTGACGGCCGAAGCATCGTTTGTCGATGCGCACTCGATCAGCCTCAATCAAGGCGACGGACATCGCGTCGTCAGCGCCGATAAGGTCGTGCTCGGGGTTGGCACTGAGGCCGCGATCGATCCGCGGATGCCGCTGGACGGGCAGTGTATCTTCTCCAGCGACGATATCATGAACGTCGATTCGCTGCCGCGGACGCTGACTGTCATTGGCGCCGGCGTCATCGGATGCGAGTACGCCAGCATGTTCTCCGCGCTCGGCGTGCGCGTGACGCTCATCGACATGCGCCCGCGGGTGTTGCCGTTCGTCGATTCGGAGCTGATCGAGGCCCTCACCTACCAGCTCCGCGAGCGGCGCGTGACGCTGCGCCTCGGTGAGAAGGTCGAATCGGTTGAAGTCGTCGAAGACGGCGGCGGCAAGCACGTCAAGGTGGTGCTCGCGAGCGGCAAGCAGATCATCACCGACAAGGCGCTCACCAGCACGGGGCGCGTCGGCGCGACTTCGAAGTTGAATCTCGAAGCGGCGGGACTCAAGACCGATGAGCGCGGCCGGGTCAAAGTCAACGGCTTCTACCAGACCGAAGTTCCGAACATTTACGGCGCCGGCGACGTGATCGGTTTCCCGAGTCTCGCCTCGACCTCGATGGAACAGGGGCGGCTTGCGGTTTGCCACGCGTTCGGCCACAGCGCGACGTTTGCGCCTGAGCTGTTTCCCTACGGCATCTACACGATTCCGGAGATCTCGTTCGTCGGGCGCACCGAGGACGAGCTCACCGAGCACGGCGTACCGTACGAAATCGGCAAGGCGCAGTATCGCGAAATCGCGCGCGGCCAAATCGTCGGCGACAGCATCGGGCGCATGAAACTGATCTTTCATCGCGACACGCGCGAGCTGCTCGGCGTGCACATCATCGGCGAGGGCGCGGTCGAGCTCGTGCATATCGGGCAGGCCGTGCTATCGCTGGGCGGCAAGATCGATTATTTCGTCGACACCGTTTTCAACTATCCAACTCTCGCCGAATGCTACAAAAACGCCGCCTTCGACGGCATCAACCGGCTGGGCTAGCCGCGCGCTCCGCTGCCGGCGAGCATTGCCGAAATTCGGTAGGAATCATCTAATCTGATTTAGTCAGATTGTATGATTCGAACCATCAGCGCGACGGAACCAGCACGCAATCTGAACCGTGTGCTCGATTCGCCTGGCCACTGAGGGCGGGAGAATTGGTAATCGAGCGCAGCTCTCAACCGCTTGCGCGCCCGGTTTCGGCGCCCTCCCCGCATACCGCGATC
>DATJMX010000042.1 GCA_035508495.1 Candidatus Binataceae bacterium | reverse complement strand
GGAGGATGGTCTATGCTCAAGCAGTTTCATCGAAAATCGATCGCAGCCGGCGCTGCTGCTGCGATCTTCGGCGCACTCGCTCTTAGCGCAGGCGTTGCTAAATCCGAAAAGCCGCCCGCGGTCGTGGTCAACACCGATCTCAAGCCGAGCGCGCTCAGCACCGTGCAGATCATCAATCAGCAGGCTGCTGAGGTTTATGACGACGATAGCCCTGCACTCAGCAACGCCGGCAACCCGATTTTCACTCACACAACGTCGCTCAACCTCGATACGCTGTTCACCAGCAGTGATTTCCAGGCCGATCTCAACGACGGAATCGCCAATGGCGGCCTGCTCGATGTTGGTATCGAACCGAAAGGGTTCTGCGCCGGTGGACTCCTGGGCAGAGCGCCCGGCCAGCCTTACCGTATCCCCGAGGAGCAGATCCGCAAGACCGGCGGCCTCTTGAACAACACCTATCTGTTCGAGGGTTCACTGCAGGAGGCCATCCTCATCACCGATGTTACCCAGTTCGCACCGGGCGACGGCTTCTGGGCAAACATGACGTTGACGGTGGGCAACGGCCCCTTCGGCATCGGCGAGCTCAAGATCGATGGCTCGACCGACGTAAGCGCTCTGCTTCCATACGGGCCGACACCGGCCAACTTGAAGATCCCGGTGGATCTGGTCATCGCGTACGCCGAGAGCGAGCCCGATTCCGACGACTCGGCGCCGGCCGGACTCACGGCTGACCTGGTGAATGCGGAGGAAGTTGGCTGCGTGACGGTAAACGCAACGGTCGTCACGGTGCCGCTGCCCTCGATCGATGTCGGCCCCGCTCCAATCAAGCAATAGCGTGTAGTGATTCTCTACCGAGGCGCGGTGCCAAGCGGCCGCGCCTTTTCTTTTAGGATTTAGCAGCCAGCGCATAGCCAACGATGCCGTAACTGGCGGCATCGGTTCGCGACAGCCCGCCACTGCGCTGCGCATCGTCGCTGTGCGTCCCCGCCGAGTCGGCCGCGCGCGGCGGCGCCAACGCTTTTCAACGCCGGTCCTGCTTTTGTATTTGTGAACGAATCATACATTATGTAGCATAACGTGCCTGGACGATCGTTCTCGAGCGACCGAGGAGGAGAGCATGCGAATACGGGAAATTGACAGCCCGCCGGCAACTGCCGCCTCCCCAACAATGGGCTCCTGTCGGGCTTTAGTTCCTCATTCCTTATTCCCGATGCGCAAGTAACTAACAGTCCAGCGTTGCTGGCGAGCAGCTATCATTTCGAGGGCGTGCTCGGCCCCTTCGATGTGGTGCTCATGCAATTGATGCCTCCTTACCTGGCGCTCAGCGCGCCGGGGGGCGACCTGACGTTGACCGTGGGCAATGGGCCGCTTGGCATTGGTGAGCTGAAGAGCCAGGGTCCGGCGAACGTTGCTCAACTGCTCACTACGCCGCAGCAGAAGGTCGACCTGATTGTCGAATGGAACGACAGCGCCGGCTCTCCTCCTGATCTGAACTCGGGCTCAACCTGTTCGATCAAGCCGCGTGCGTCACCGCGGCGCCCATCGTCACTATCGTTCCGGTTCCTTCCGTTAAATATCGGCGCACCGCCGATGTAGCGGTGCCAATCGGACGACTGATACTGACCACGAGGCGCGGGCGCAAAGCCACGCCTTTGGTTTTTTCAGGTGTAGCGTAGCCAGCGCCTGACCTCGCGCAGGTTTGGCGGCTTGCCGTACATCAGGATTCCAACGCGGTAGATCTTCGCGCAGATGCTGATCAGCACCGCGACGGTCACCCCGAGGATCGCGATCGACAGCGCGATCTCCCAGAGCGGGATATTGGCCGCGGCGATTCGGGTCGTCATCAGCACTGGCGACGTAAGCGGTATCATCGACATCGTGAATGCGAGCGCGGAGTGCGGTGCTTGCGCCACTGCGACGACCATCCAGGTCGAAATCAGGAGCGGCAGCAGCAGCACCAGTATCCACTGCTGCGCCTCGTCCAGGGAGTTGAAGGCGGCACCCAGCGCCGCGAACATCGCGCTGTAAAACAAGTAGCCGAGCACATAGAAAATCGTGAAGGCGAGGAGCATTCCCGCGCCGAGGTTCACTCCGCTCACGAGCTGACGCACTACAGGACTGCCGGCTACCGCCATCTCGGTGAGTGCGCCGAAAAGTGCCGCCCAAATCGCGATTTGCACGAGCCCGACGCATCCGATACCCGCGATTTTGCCGGCCATCAGTTCATCGGACGTCACGATGCAGAGCAGCACTTCGGGAATTCGTGTCGATTTTTCGTCGAGCACCGCGCGCATCACCATCGTGCCGTAAGTGAGCAGCGAGAACATCAGGACCATCGCCATGACGAATGCAACGCCGAACGCGTCGAGCGCTTCGGCCGATCGGTCGGGCACAAGCACCTTTTGCTGAATCGACACGGGTGCGACGATTTTCATCGCATCGCCGGGTGCGACTCCGCGATCCTCGAGCCGCAGTCGCGCCAGCGCGCCCGCAAGCGAAACGCCAACCAGGAAATGCCAGCCCCGCACGTTCTGGTCGCGCGCCAGATACTCTGCGTGACCAGTTGTCATCACGTCTTTGTCGAGCAACAGGGCGGCATCGAGGATTCCGGCGCGAATCTCATCCTCAACCTGCGCCTGAGTGTCGCTCGATGGCGGAGGGCCGGGTTCGATCGCGAACTCGCCAATCGAGAATTGATTGAGCGATTGCTGAATCATTCGCGGCAATCGCGAGTCGCCGCCGATGATCGCGACGCGAAGCGAGCGCCTTTTTTCACTGCGGGCTTCCTTCACCTGCCGCGAAACGCTGAGTCCGCTGATCACAATCACCGCGATCATGATCAACGGCAGCGACAGCGTCGATACGATGAAGGATCGCGAGCGGATCCGATCGAGGAACTCGCGCCGCGCGATTGTGAAAATCGCGCGCAGCCTGAAAAGCTTCATTGGCGCATCCTCACCAGCTCGATGAAGATCTGCTCGAGCGATGGCTCGCTCAACTCAAAGCGCGTGACGCGGCCGTGATCGAGCGCGAGTCTCAGCAGCTCCTGCGGATCGTTGCCGTCCTTGAGGCCGATCTCGACATAGGTGCCGAAGTTGTGAAACGACGCAACTAGCGAACACTCCTTGAGAAATTCCGCGCCGCCCTCGCTTTCGATGACGATCGATCGCTTGCCCGCGCGCGACCTGATTTCGCGCAAATCGCCTGCGAGCAGCGCCCTGCCCCGGTTCATCAGGCAGATCGAATCGCACAGGCGCTCGACCTGCGCCATGTTGTGAGTCGAGAAAAGAATTGTGCGGCCTTCGCGCTTGAGGTCAGCAAGGATATCTTTCAGCTCGTTGGTCGCGATCGGATCGAGACCGGTGAAGGGCTCATCCATGATCAGAAACTCGGGCTCGTTGATGAGCGTCGCGATAAACTGGACTTTCTGCTGCATTCCCTTTGACAGCTCGTCAACCTTGCGCTCGAACCACGCCGCGATCTCGAGCCGCTCCCCCCACTTGCGGCATCGCGCGAGCGTCTCGCGCGCCGAAAGGCCACGCAGCGCGCCAAGGAACACCAGCTGCTCGCCCACCCGCATCCGGCGATAGAGCCCGCGCTCTTCCGGCAGGTAGCCGATACGCGCCAAGCCGGCGCTCCCGAGCGGATTGCCAAAGAGCGCGATCGAACCACTGTCTGGAATCGTGATCCCGACCAGCATCCGGATCGTGCTGGTCTTACCCGCGCCGTTAGGGCCGAGCAGCCCGAACATCTGCCCCGAAGGAATTGAGAACGAAAGCGCATCGACCGCGACGACGCCGTCATACGATTTGGTAACTCGCTCGAGCGTGACGGTCGCAGGCATTAGATTGACTCTAAGTTACTTCGCCCACACGAGGCCAGGAATCGGATCCCATGGATAGACGCGGACCAGCCAGCCGAAGACAGGACGCCTCTGAGTCGCGTGATCCGCTCGCCTCAGGAAGTCTAGGAAAAAGCGCGGCTGGCGCCAACGCCCGATCATTTGCTGACGGCGCTGCTTCACGGACACTTTGTTGCGTCGTAAATCGGAACAGAGGCGGAGCACTGCTGGCCCCGGTGGAATATGTCCTGCACGCACACTGGAACTGCGCCGGTGCAGCTCGCGCCACTGGCTTCATCGGTAGCCTTGAACTGGATGCTGTAAAGCAGGCCGCCCGAACCCAGCAGCGGTTCGGGGTTGGTCCGCACAAACGCCGTTGCACCGAGTATCTTTGCGTTCGGACAGAGTATTAAGGCCGGACCCGGTTTATCCTGTCTCACGCCCGTGATGCTGATGCTGAAGGGGCCGGCGGAATCGGTCACGCTGGTCACGCTCTCGGGATAAAAGCCAAGCGGCGAAATCGCGATCAGATTCGGGGTGCTCGCCGCCGCATTGCTGCAATCAATCGCCGCCTCGGCACCTGACTCAAAGGTGCCGATATCGCAGTTGCCGGCGGGGCTGTCCTCGGGATCGGGACGCGCCTCCCCACGTTGGTCGCAGGTGAGTTGGTCGGACATCGTCAGCGACGGCGGATTGGTACAGGGGTTCAGCGCGCCCGAGGGAAACGTGCAAGACGCTGGCGGCATCGCATCGATCGCGATACTGCCGGTTTGCAGCGCGATGGTTTTGGTCGGCCCACCGTTGTCCGCCAGCGATCCCAGGTTGAGATCGGAATCCGCGACGCCATTGTGGCTCCCCGTGCCGTTGAAATGGCAGGAGTCATCGTCGCTCAGATTGTATCCGTCGTCGTTGAGGGTACCCCTGACGGTCAAGCAATTGTCGCCGGAGTTCGCGGCCAGGATCGTGCCCTTGAGGTCGGTCGTGGCGTGAAGGCCGGTAAGAATGCCGCCGCCGTTGGTCGCCGCAGCGCTGTTGCCGTCAAAGGTGCTGTTGGTCACGGTAAGAGTGCCGATGTTTAGTATGGCGCCACCGCCGTGCGCCTTATTGCCGGTAAACGTGCTGTTGATCACGGTCGCTGCGCCCTGGGCGTTAACCGCGATGGCACCGCCGCTGTCATCAGAACTGCTGTTGCCGAGGAAAGTGCAGTTGGTCACCGTCAGCGCGGCGCTCGTGTCCACGAAAACGCCGCCGCCCGCCTGGCCAGACGGGGCTCTGCCGTGAGCGATGGTGAGGTTGTTCAGGGCCAACGTTGCGCCCGACTCGAAACTTCCTCCGACGTCCAACGGCCGGAACGTATTGTTGCCATCGATCGTGATTCCCGGCGCGTTCGTCGGACCCGTGATGATCAGGTTGGTGCCAATGGCGATGGTCGGCAACGGGCGCCCAAGCGTGATGGTGTGGCCATCGACGCTCGCGCTGAAGTTGATCGTGAAAGGTCCGCTACCCGTCCCGCAGGAGCCGATACCGCTCATGCCAATCGCCGAGTTGATCGCGTCGCGCAAAGTACAATGGTTTGCGATGGCGTCGTCGAGGCTGCTGTCGACGGTGATCGTCGTCTGGGCCTGCACGGCTGCGGTAAAGAATATCGCGACGATCGCCGCCGCCAACGCGGCGACGTACCGACGCTCAGCGGTCGTGCGATAGAGTGCTTGGCTCATCTCATGGTGCTCCACCCCCGATCTTGTAGTCCAGCGTCCGACCGCAGGTTAACAAAAGGACAACCGCTCGTGGCAGAGGCTGCGGCGCGGCAGAATCAGCGGCAAGGTCCAACAGCCAGTTGAATCTGAAGGATGCGCGCGCAACCGATCGCGATTGAGGCGGTGTAACAATCGCCGGCCATCGGGCGCTCGAACCGGAAAGGGGGCGCGATAGCGCCCTTATCAGGAAATTAGGAAAGTGCTTCGCGCGATATTTGGCACCGCCCCTTTGGGGCCACCAAGATTTCTCGACTCCGCAGACTCCGCTCGAAATGACGGAGAGCGGCGGCCCGCTCAAGATGACGGAGCAGATGGTGGCCCTTTAGATGAGAGACGGCGCAAAGAAAAAGGCCTCCGCATTTCTGGGGAGGCCTTTTGATTCGAAACTTCGTCTGGCTACGATCACATGTTGTCAACGATCGCTTTGCCGAACTCGGAGCACTTGAGCAGCTTCGCGCCGCTCATCAGGCGCTCGAAGTCGTAGGTTACCGTCTTGTTCGCGATCGCCTTGCTCATGCCGCGGATGATGCCGTCGGCGACTTCCTGCCAGCCCATGTGCTCGAACATCAGCACGCCCGACAGGATCACGGAGCCCGGGTTCACCTTGTCCTGATCGGCGTACTTGGGCGCGGTGCCGTGGGTCGCCTCGAAGATCGCGTGGCCCGTGAGGTAGTTGATGTTCGCGCCCGGCGCGATTCCGATACCGCCGACCTGCGCCGCGAGCGCATCTGACAGGTAGTCACCGTTGAGGTTCATGGTAGCCACGACGTCGAACTCGTCAGGCCGCGTCAGCACCTGCTGGAGCGTGATATCCGCGATCGCGTCTTTCACGAGGAGCTGCCCCGCGGGCGGCTTGCCGTTGCAATCGTCCCAGCCTATAGCCTTGCCCTCGTATTCGCGCTTCACGAGAGCGTAGCCCCAATCGCGGAACGCGCCCTCGGTGAACTTCATGATGTTGCCCTTGTGCACGAAGGTCAGGCTCTTGCGCTTGTGCTTGATCGCGTAATCGAGAGCGGCGCGGATGAGGCGCTCCGATCCCTCGCGCGACACGGGCTTGATGCCGATGCCGGAAGTCTCGGGGAAACGAATCTTCGTCACGCCCATCTCTTCGCGCAGGAACTTGATGACCTTCTTCGCCTCGGGCGATTCCGCGGGCCATTCGACACCCGCATAGATGTCCTCGGTGTTCTCGCGGAAGATCACGACGTCGAGCTTCTCGGGATGCTTCACCGGGCTCGGCACGCCGTCGAAGTAGCGCACCGGGCGAAGGCATACGTAGAGATCGAGAATCTGGCGCAGCGCGACGTTGAGCGAGCGGATTCCGCCGCCGACCGGCGTCGTCAGAGGGCCTTTAATCCCGACCAGGAATTCCTTGAACGCTTCGGTCGTCTCGTCGGGCAGCCAGTTGTTGAACTGATTGAAGGCCTTCTCGCCCGCGTACACTTCCATCCAGGCGATCTTTTTCTTGCCGCCGTAAGTCTTCTCGACCGCGTGATCGAACACGTATTGCGAGGCGCGCCAGATGTCGCGCCCGGTGCCGTCGCCTTCGATAAAGGGGAGGATTGGCCGGTCGGGAACGTTTAGCTTCTGATTCGCACCAAGGGTGATTTTCTCGCCATCGGACGGAACTTTGATGATCTTGTACGCCATCGGATTTGCCACTCGCCTCTAAATGGAAAAATTGCCGCCGCATCAGGTCAAAGAGCGACGCGCTGCTTGGGCCGTATCATATAGCAACTGCGCTCGGATGCCAGCGCTCGCGGGC
This sequence comes from Candidatus Binataceae bacterium, assembly GCA_035508495.1. Taxonomy (NCBI): domain Bacteria; phylum Candidatus Binatota; class Binatia (SeqCode); order Binatales (SeqCode); family Binataceae (SeqCode); species Binataceae bacterium (SeqCode). The sequence goes on along the minus strand of DATJMX010000042.1, from coordinate 25,511 downwards.
GCGCGCGTTGTCAGGCCGGGCTCGGATGGCGATATACTGCGCCGCGTTACAGCATCATCAGACGAGGAGCGATTCGCGATGGATTTCAGCTACACGCCCGAGCAGGAACAGTTCCGCAGCACGCTTCGCGCCTGGCTGGAGAAAAATTCCGCTGAGGTTTTCGGCAAGAGCGGCGAAGGTCTCGGCGGATCGACGGCGAGCCTCCTCGACGTGCGCGATGACGAGCGCTGGGCGCAACTCCGCGAGTACCATCGCCGGCTGCACGAGGCTGGATTCGTTGCGCTGCACTGGCCCAAGGAATATGGGGGCGCGGGCGCTCCGCTCGTCGACCAATCGATCTACCAGGATGAAGTCCTGCGCCTTGGACTGCCGCTCTACGGCGCCAACCAGCTCGCACTTGATCGGATCGGGCCGACGATCTGGCTGATGGGCACCGAGGCGCAGCAGAAGCGCTACCTGCCCAAGATGCTCACCGGCGAGGAGATCTGGTGCCAGGGATATTCGGAGCCCAACGCCGGCTCCGATCTCGCGGGACTGCAGACGCGCGCCGTGGTCGAGGGCGACGCGTTCGTCGTCAACGGGCAGAAAGTGTGGACCAGTCTCGCGCATCGCGCGGATTGGCAGGTGCTGCTCGTGCGCACCGATCCGCAAGCGCCCAAGCACAAGGGTATCTCGTACCTGCTGGTCGACATGAAGACTCCCGGCATCACGATCAAGCCGCTGGTGCAGATAACCGGCGATGCGGGATTTAACGAGGTCTTCTATGACAACGTGCGCGTGCCAAAAGAAAATCTCGTCGGCGAGGTGAATCGCGGATGGGAGGTATCGATCGCGACCCTGATGTACGAGCGCGTCTCGGGCGGCACGCGGCATCCGGTCGAGCGCACTATCAACGAGTTGATCGAGCTGTCACGGCAGGTCAACTTCCAGGGCGTGCCCGCGCATAAGCATCCCTACGTGAGGCAGAAAGTGGCGCAGTTCGCAGCCGAGGCGCGATGCCTTCGGCTTAGCCGCTATCGCTCGCTGACTTCCCAAATCCGCGGCAAAGTGCCGGGGCCGGAGAGCTCCTTCGGCAAGTTGTTCGCGACCGAGCTCAACCTGCGAGTCGCGATGTTCGCTGATGAATTGCTGGGCGCATTCGGCAGTATCGAGAGCGGCAGCGCCGGTTCAGTCGAAGGCGGCCGCTGGATGCATCGAACGCTGGCGGCGCGCGGGCTGACGATCGCGGCAGGATCGAGCGAAATTCAGCACAACATCATTGGCGAGCGCGTGTTAAAGCTACCCAAGGGCTGACATCCGGGGCGAAAGTCCGCCTTTGCGCCGATATGTGAAGCCAAAAAATGTCCTTAATTCCTCCTTAATCGATTTGAAATAACTCGGCATTTCCGAAACCTTCTTTCGCAGCAGTTTCGCGGGGGTAGGCGCGGAAATACGTACTCGACGTTCGTAGTTGGGAGGAAGAGCAGACATGATTCATAGATCGAGGACTGCCCTGCTGGCCTTTCTCGTCGGTTTGACCGTGATCGCCAACGGCTGCGCCGCTTGGAACGATCACATTCAGGCCGACCGCCAATGGGGGATGTGCGGCCTGGGCGGAGCAGTTATCGGCGCGCTCGTCGGCGGCGGTGCCGGCGTGGGCATCGCGATCGCCAGCGAGGGTGGCCATGAGAATACCACCGGCCGCGACGCCGCAGGCGGCGTAATCGGCGGTGTCGGCGGCGGCATCGCTGGCGCTTTCATCGGACACATCCTCTGCGATCCTGTGATTCAGGCCGCGGCACCACCGCCTCCTCCGCCGCCGCCTCCACCGCCTCCACCGCCTCCGCCTCCAATGAAGCAGAAGCTGGTGCTGCGTGGCGTGCATTTTGATTTCAACAAGTACGACATCCGGCCGGGAGACGCCGCGATCCTCGACGAGGCCGCGACCACGCTCAAGGCCAACCCAGGCGTCGTCATCGACGTAAACGGCTATTGCGATGCGATCGGCGGCGAAGAGTACAACCTCAAGCTGTCCGACAAGCGCTCGCGTGCAGTCGCGAATTACCTGATACAGCAGGGTATTCCGGCGACGCAGCTGATGGTCCACGGCTACGGCAAGACGGACTTCGTCGCGCCGAACGATACCGCCGAGGGCCGCGCGCAGAACCGTCGCGTCGAACTCGTTCCTGAGCAATAAACGGTAAGGGGTGCTCGCATCGCGCGAGCACCCCTCCACTTTGCCTTAGGCTTAATAACAGGCCGTCAGGCTCGTCGCGGTTTTTACGTTCCCTGGATCGGAGCCGCCCAGCGCCCGAAAATAGTATCCGACAGCCGCTCCATCGCCGGTTCGTATTCCGCTTCGCGAGCGATCATTTCATCGGAAGAGATTTTCTCGCGCTCGAGCTCGCGCGCGAACGCCGCCGACATCATCGCGACGCTCTCACGCTTCACCTCGATATGAAATTGAAGCGCATAGACGTTCGTGCCGTAACGAAACGCCTGGCAGGGAGTCTTGTCCGAGGTGGCGAGCGAAACGGCGCCCTTCGGCACATCGAAGTGATCGCCGTGCCAGTGAAAGGTCGTGACCGTATCGGCGATTCCCTTAAACAAGCGGTCATCTTTAGCAGCCGCCTCGAGCTGGATCGGATACCATCCGATTTCCTTGCCGCGCGGATTCTTCTCCACCCTGGCGCCCAGAGCCGCCGCGACGATTTGCGCGCCCAGGCAGATGCCCATCACCGGGCGGCCCTGCTCGACCGCATTACGAATCAGCGCCATTTCGTCTTTGAGGAACGGATAGCGCTCGGTCTGATAGACACCCATCGGCCCGCCCATCACGACCAGGCCGCCCGCGCCCTTCATGTCGGCAGGCACGAGCTGTCCGTCATGAATCCGCACGTACTGCCACGCCAGCGCCGCGCCTTCGAGTGCATCGGCGATGCGCCCAAGGTTCTCAGCAGGATGATGTTGAAGGACGTAGATTTTGGCCATCGCAAAGTGTCTCCGTGCGCATCATAACGATGCCGCACAATGATGACCACGAATCTCTTATGGGAGAGGAACTTGAGAACTCAGAACAGGGAGCCGCGGCGGGTTACCCCCAGATGCGTGTATGCGCGCTGCGTGGCAACTCGGCCGCGCGAGGTGCGGGCGAGGAAGCCTTCCTGTAGCAGGTATGGCTCGTAGACTTCCTCGATCGTGTCGGTCTCCTCGCCGACCGCGGCGGCGAGGCTTTCGACGCCGACCGGGCCGCCGTCGAACTTCTCGATAATCGCCCTCAGGATCGCGCGATCCATCTTGTCGAAGCCTGCGCTATCGACTTCGAGCAGTTCCAGTGCGCCAAGCGCGATTTCCCGCTTGACGACGGGCGCTTCGTTGACCTGTGCAAAATCGCGCACGCGCCTGAGGAGCCGGTTCGCGATACGCGGCGTGCCGCGCGAGCGCGAGGCGATCTCGCTCGCGCCGCCCTCGTCGAGCTCGATCTTCAAGAGGCGCGCCGAGCGGCGAACGATCTCGACCAGCTCGGCGGGCTTGTAAAAGTCGAGGTGCGAATGATGGCCGAAGCGGTCGCGCAGCGGCGAGCTCAAGAGCCCCGAGCGGGTCGTCGCGCCGACCAGGGTGAACGGCTTGACCGCGAGCTTCATCGTGCGCGCACCCATCCCCTCGCCCACCACGATATGCAGCTCAAAGTCCTCCATCGCGGAGTAGAGCCGCTCCTCGACGACTTTCTGCAACCGATGGATTTCATCGATAAACAAGATGTCGCCTTTTTCGAGATTGTTCACGAGCGCGGCAAGGTCGGCGGCGCGCTCGATCGCGGGCCCCGAGGTCACATGGACATTGACGCCGAGCTCGCGCGCAATGATATGCGCGAGCGAAGTCTTGCCGAGTCCGGGCGGGCCGGAGAACAACTGATGGTCGAGCACTTCGCCGCGGCCGCGCGCCGCTGCGATCGACATCCCAAGGATTTGCTTGAGACGATCCTGGCCGACGAATTCGTTCAGCGCACGCGGACGCAGCGCGTGATCGACTTTCTCTTCCTCGTCCGCCGGCTTGCGCGATACGACGCGCTCGGCGTCGGGACGCGATTGCTCGGGCGGAAAGGCCTCGTCGATGTCGTCACTTCTCGCCAAACAGCACCGCCAGCGACTTTCTTATCGCAATTTCAAGATTGTTTTTAGCCGCCGCGTCTTCGGCCACAACTTTTTCCACCGTCTTGCGTGCTTCGATCGGCTTGAGGCCCAGGTTGACGAGCGCGGAGACGGCATCGTCAACGAGGCCGCCGCCTGAAGCAGGAGCAGCGGGACGTGCAGCGCCATTCGTTGCGGATGGAGCGGCACCAGCGAGCTTCAAGTCTCCCACCTTGTCGCGCAGCTCGCGCACCACGCGCTCAGCCACCTTTGGCCCGACGCCCGGCACCGCGTCGATTCGCTCGACGTCCTCGCGCGAGATCGCCGCAACCAGTTCCTCCGGTGCGAGCACCGACAGGATCGCAAGCGCGAGCTTCGGTCCAACATGCTGCACCTGCATCAGAAGGTCGAACGATCGCTTCTCGCCGGCTTCCATGAAGCCATAAAGCATGAGCGCGTCTTCGCGCACGACCTGGCGAATCTCGAGTCGCACGGGCTCGCCGGCTCCGGGCAGCTTGTAGTAAGTGCTGAGCGGGATGAAAACCTCGTAGCCGACGCCGCCGGTCTCGACCACGATTCGCTGCGAATCGCGCACCGCGAGCGTGCCGGCAAGCGTCGCGATCATCGCGTCACCCTGGGAGTCGCAACGCGATTGCGGACGACGCCATCAATCAGCATCGCGGGCCGCGAGCTGCCGAGATGACAGAGCGCGACCGCGAGCGCATCTGCCGCGTCGTTCGTCAGTTGATACTCCGAGTCGAGCGCGAGCGCGCGCCGCACCATGTATTTCACCTGCTCCTTGTCGGCATGGCCGTGGCCTGCGACAGCCAGCTTCACCTGATTGGGCGGATACTCGCACAGATCGAGATCGCGCTCCGCGGCCGCCAAGAGCGCCATCGCGCGCGCCTCGCCGAGGCGAAACGCGCTCTGCACGTTAGCAGCAATGAAGTGGCGCTCGAGCGCGAGCGCGCCTGGCGCGTATTCGTCGATAATTCGAAGCAGCTCTTCGTGGATGCGGCGCAGCCGCGCGGGGCCCCGCTCAAGCGATGCGGTCCGAATGGCTCCTGCCGCGATGAAGGAATGGTGGCCCAAGCGGCCCTCGACCAGACCGTAGCCGCAAATAACGCTCCCGGGGTCCACCCCGAGTACCCGCATACCCCACCTCCACCAGCCCTCGCGCCGCGGGTTCAGGCGGCCGAGAACTGCGCAATGTCTTCGTCGCTGATGTCGAAGTTGGCCGCAACGCTCTGCACGTCGTCGTGCTCTTCGAGTTCTTCCATCAGCTTCAGAACCTGCTCCGCAGTATGACCGGAAACTGCGACCGTGTTTTCGGGGACGCGCGCAACTTCCGCGCTCAGCATCGCGATGCCGGCTTTTTCGATCGCGTCGCGCACCGCGTTGAAATTCTCGGGCGCGCTCATCACCTGGTAAGTGTCACTGTCGCTGGTGACGTCGTCGGCGCCGGCTTCGAGCGCGAGCTCGATCAGCTTGTCCTCATCGGCGGCGGATTTTTCGATCGCGATAACGCCGCGCTTCTTGAACATCCAGCCGACGCATCCGGTTTCACCCATGTTGCCGCCGTGACGGCCAAATATGAAGCGGATTTCCGCGACGGTGCGATTTCGATTGTCGGTGAAAATGTCAGCAGTGATCGCAACGCCACCGGGGCCGTAGCCTTCGTAGGTAACTTCCTCGAGCTGGCCGCCGCCGAGCTCGCCGGTGCCCTTTTTGATCGCGCGATCTATGTTGTCGTTGGGCATCGACTGCGCCCGCGCCGTCAGCACCGCCGTGCGCAGGCGCGGATTGGCGTTGATATCGCCGCCGCCGAGGCGCGCCGCGATCGTGATTTCCTTGATAAGCTTGGTGAAGACCTTGCCGCGCTTGGCGTCGCGCGCCGCCTTCTTATGCTTGATCGAACTCCACTTTGAATGACCTGACATGGATAATACTCTCAAGAGGCCCTCTGACGGGGCCCGTCAGCCGATTATCACAAACTTCCCGTGAAGTTGGAACACTGTCCTGCGACGCTGGCTGATGCGCTCCCGGCCGCTGTTCCAAGTGACGGTTTTGCTATCATGGCCAGCCGGAATGACGAAGTTGTGGCCGAAATTGGCTGTGCTGGCGGTTCTTCTCGCGCTCTGCGCGGGATGCTTTTATCCTCCGACAACGGTCCCGCCCGCGGACGAGCAGGAACGAACGCTAGTCCCGCTACCGTTCGATTTGACCTGGGACCTCGTGAACAAAGTTGCGCGGCGCGACGGCCTCAGAATCGATGTCGCCGATCCCAATCACTTCAGCCTCGAAGCATCCGGACCGCGCTTTACGCTTCAGCAGGCGGATTGCGGGACGATCAAGAGTATCGCCGGCGAGTACGCCGCCCTGCCCGAGGCTAACTCAACTTCGGTGTACAATTTTCTTATCAAGCCGCACGGCCGGGAGCATACGATGGTCGAGGTAGCGGTGTCCTATAACAGCCCCGTGAAGGTGCCACTGCGCCCCGCGACGGACGTCGATTGCATCTCGCGTGGCACCGACGAGTCGCGAATGCTGAAGGAAATTCTCGCGGAAGCCACGGTCACGCATCGCCCCGACTACAGTCGCAGAACCCCGTCGACGGCTTCCACGCTATCGGAAGGACCCCCCTCTGAAGGTCCATCGACGGTGCTCAAACATCGCGTCGGGCCCGACCCCTCGAATCTCTGGCCGTCGCACTGATTGCTCAAGGATACCGGAGCGGCAGGATCCCCAGGTGCGGCGGCAGGTACATATAGAGGAACGGGCCGTAGACCAGGATACACAACACGACCGACGCGACGACGAAGTAGCGCAACGCATCGAGCTTCACCGGCCATCCTGAGAGCGCCGGCGCCTGCACTGTCGCCGTGAACGGCACGTCCTCGCGCGCGCCCCGCTCTCCCGCAACGATCGTCATCACCAGCACAAGGAAGAACAGCATCGCGCTGATGAACATGATCGTGCCGCCAATCGCGGCCATCGCACCGGCCGCATGCCACGCCGGCTGATCGTAGGTGCTGAGTGCGAGCGCCGTTCGCCGCGGCATCCCGTGCAGGCCGCCATACATCATGCCACGCGAGAAAATCAGCACGCCGCCGAAATAGAGAAACGCCTGAACGACCGCGAGTCGCGGCATCCACAGTTTGCGCTTGAACAAATAGGGGATCAGCCAATACGCGATTCCCATGTATGATAGAGCAACCGCAGTACCGAGCGTCAGATGGAAATGCCCGGGGATGAAGGCGGTGTTGTGAATATCGAGATTCATCGAGAAGCTCGCGTTCATCAGTCCGGAAATGCCGCCGAGTAAAAACGCCAGCATCCCCAGCACCTGGGCGCTCACCGATGGATTGCTCCACGGGATCCTGAAGAACCATCCGATGAGGCCGGTGCCTCCCGCCCGCCGTCCTGCGATCTCGAGCGCATACATAACTGCGAACGCCGTCATCAGGCTGGGAAAAAATATTCCGAAAGTGAGTATCGTGACGGCGAACTTAATCTTTTCTGGAACCCCGGGATCGAGAAACTGATGATGGAACCCGACCGGCACGAGGACGATGAACATCAGGAACGCAATCCGGGTCAGCGTATCGCTGAAAAGCAACCCGCCAGACTGCTTCGGAATCAACCCGTACCATGAGATGTATATTGGCAATAGCCAGAAATATACGATCGGATGGCCGGTAAACCAGAACAGCGTGCGGCTGAGCAGCGGATCGGAACCGGCGATCAGTCCGAGCGACCACGGCAAGAGCAGTCCGACGACTTCAACCGCGAGGCCGACCGACGCGATATCCCACATGATGTAGGTAGTGACCGACATGAAGGCCATCAGCGGGATGCGCTCGCCGGGGTGCTCGCGGCGCCACGCGCGCAGCATTACGAGCTGATTCGCGCTCGTTACCCAGGTGCTGATCACCACCATCGCCAGGCCCAAGTAAAACGTCCATTGCGCCTGCAACGGCGGGTAAAAGGTGTAGAGCACGTTTGCGTGATCGGTCAGCATCGCGAACGCGGCCAGCAACGAACCGATGAGCAATAGCCAGAATGCGATCTGCAGCAGCGCGCCGTTCAGCGCTCGACCTAGTCCGCGCGCCGTGGTCAGCGAGACGAATCCATTTGCAAACGCCGTCGTGAGTACGAGCGCGTTCAACACGCCATGAAGGGTCAGGCCCTGATAGTACGAATGAATACCGGGATAGTATTTGACGGCATCGATCCTGGCGTAGTTGAGCGCCTGCTCGAGACCGAACAGCACACCCACCGCGAGCACCGCAAAGCCAAATAGTATATTCCACCGGATGACAGCGAGCTGATTCTCCGGCAGCTCGAAGCCATTGGGCTCCGCGACGATAGGGGCGCTCATTTAACCACCACTTTTCCCGACATCGTGTGATGTAGCCGGCCGCAGTATTCATGGCACAGCAGCAGGTATTCTCCCGGCCGCGTGAAGCGATACGTCTCAGTCGATACCTCGCCCGGGATAAGCATCATGTTCACATTGGTGCCGACGATCATGAAGCCATGAATTACATCCGACGAGGTCGCGCGGAAGGTCACTTCCGCTCCGAGTGGAATCTCGATGTCATCCGGAGTGAACGACCAGGTCTGACCGATGACCGCTACTTCATATTTCCCCGGTGCGATCTGGTGAACGCCCGGACTATTAAAGGGCGGCGTCACACGCAGGATCTTGCGCAGCCGCTGATCCGTCGAGCACGCGATCATCTGCGCCCGCCCCGGCATCGAAACGCCCATCACGAATACGCTGTAGGCCAGCGCGCCGAGGAACGCGATCAGAATGACCCCGGACGCAACCAGGAAGCCCTTTTCGTAGGTTTCCATGAGGCTAGCGGTCGAGCAGTCCGAGATACATAAAGCCCCACATCGCGCTCAGCAGCAGGATGTAGAGCACCAGCAGAAACGTCGTTCCCACCGGAGGTGGAACCTCGCTTCCGCTGCCCTCATGCCCTTCTGCCGTTGCGCCCCGCTGCACTTCTGCCATTGCTCTCCCAACCTTCCTCGCGAAATGCTTACGGGTGCTGTGGTACAAGGAGCGTGCCATCGAGATCGCATCGAACGGCGCATCTAAAGCGGACAAAGTTGATTCCAACTGCATCAACGACGCTGGCCAATTGTCGCCAAAGGCGTCACTGGCTCGACATAGCAATGAGTGTCGGAATTTCGGCGAAAGCGACAGAAAGCTGACAGACTGTCGCAACCCTCGGATTGGTTCAGTGAGGTATCAAGAAGGGCGATCGGGGAGCAGCAAGTCGCCCGGCACGACGGTTGGCCAGTTGGGATCGCCTCCCGGCGGAACCCACTTGAGATGAGCGTATGATCCGCCGGCGATATTGCGCTCGCCTACTTCGATTCGATGCAGTCCCGCAAACAGCAAGACCCGTCCTTCGGCCCGCGGAACGCTGATATTGCCGGGATCGCGAATCACGTACTTGTCGTCTATCTTCAGCCAGCCCGAGTCATCCATCTCGATCACGAACCCATACAACCCGCTGCGCGGCACTACCAGACTCCCGGTCCACACGGCGACCGAGGGAAACGGCACGGCGCCCATCTCTGCGATATTGTCGAAATCGATCTCGCGATCGATTCTTACGAAGCGTGGAGATTCCTGCGCAGCCTGGTCGCCATAGTAGTAGCGGCCCAGCAGGCCATGTGATCGATTCACCAACGCCGATTTCGAGAACCATCCGCTGAGCGACGGAATGAACATCGCGGCGATCATCAGAACGATCGCGGCCGACGTCATGCGCGGTGCGGCCAACCGCGCGCTCGCGCGCGAAACTTCGAGCAACTCCTGCGCGCCGAGAATCCAGATTCCAGCCAGCGGCCAGAGTTGCAGCGGCCGCGGCAGATGCAGAATCTTGCCAAGATTGAACGCCACAGTATCGCCCGCGACATTTCCGCCGCCAAAGAATGCATCGCGATTCATGGCAAAGTCGCCACGCAGGTAGAGCTGCCAGGCGAAGTCCCACACCGGATTGTCGTACTCGTATGGAAAGTGCGGATTGGTCGCCGTCGCCATCAGCATCAGCCACGCGGAAAATGTGCCAAGTGCCCCGATCAGCCAATCGCATGCGGCAGGCAGAAGTGCGATCGGCAAAATCATAAACGGTACGATTGCGATGATCTGGCGCGGGCCGGTCGCCGTGCCGCCGCCCCACGACACGATCGAAGCGCCATAAGAAGCGTTGAAGAGAATCATCGACGCGATCGCGAAACTCATCACCACCAGTTCGGCGCGAAATTTCCGCGCGCGCGCGAAATAGATCGCGCCTGGAATCGCCAGGATCAAAACCGGGTTGCAGAAAAACAGTCCTCGCTGCGGATCGGCAAGTATATTCCAGAGGATCGGAAGCTTCGGATACGTCAGACCGACGAAGCCGACCGCCTGCTCCGGAAACTGACTATTACCCGGCATTGAATATGCCTGGTAGCTGAAGAACAACGGCTTGCCGAAGGCGGCCCAGTTGTACCCGAGCATTATCGCGGCCGTGATCGCGGCGCCGAGCGAAAATACCGCGAGATGAGAGAGGCGCCGCACCTTGAACAGTGCATAAATGCCCACCGCCGCCGCAATCAGAAACGCCGGATAGTCATTCAGAACGGCCCACCCCGCGAGAAATCCTGCGAGGAAAGCGCGCCGCAGGCGCGATCCACTTGAGTAGGTCGCTACCAGGTAGAACGCGGTGAACGCCGAGGCGCCGGCGAGCGGCTCACCGGTAAGCTCGGTCGCGTAAGGAAATGCGATCGTCGCGAGCCCGAACAGAATCGCGACTCCGGCGCCGCGGCCTTCCGTCGCGCCGAGGAAGCGCGCGAAGCGATAGATCACGACGCCGACGGCGGCGGTAGCCAGTCCGCTCGTGAACAGGGTCGTCAGGTATGTAGTAAATGCCCAGTAAATAGGCTCGTTCTTCCAGAACAAAGGCAACAGTATATTCGAGAAGAGCGCCCACGGGATGAGCGCGGTAAATGCTGCGCCGGGCGCTTTGACGGAGTAGTAATGTCCCGCGAAACTTATGATGTCGGCGGTGTTGTAGCCGCAGTAGCCGTCGATGAACAGGCGATGCTGCTCGAGCATCGCGCGCGCGAGATCGAACCGGCAGGCGACGCTCTGGTCAGCGCCCTGGTAGAAGTAGGCATAGCTGATAAACGGAACCAGGAAGATCGCGCTCTCGATACGGCGCTGACGCTCGCCGTGCGCGCTCATGAGCGATCGGCCGCGCCCTTCGCGCGGCGCGTTTCACGGGACCTGGGAACAGGAACGGGATCGGCACCGTGCAATCGCCAACCGACGAAGATGATAGCGGCGAGAGCCATTAGCACCACTGCCAGCGTCCACGGCTTGCCGACGGGCTTGGGCTGCTCCGCTTTTTGAATCGCGTCCCAATCGTAAAAAGGCGTGGCCGCGGGCGGAAGCTGATCGACGCGCACCAGCTTCGCATCGCGAAAGAATGCGCGCCCGGAATTGAGGCTGCCGTAGCCGCCGACCCTGAGCGCCACGTCGATATCGGCCCCATGCGGGCCGACCCGAAAATAGAATCCGACGGACTGCCAATCGCTGGTGCCGTGAACGAGCGGCGACATCATGCCGTCGTTCATGATCGAAATCGATGCGCCGTCGGCGTTGGCGCCGACATTCTCAGTGCGAACCTCGGCGCTAAGATAGTAGAATCCTCCGGGCAGCGAGACCGCCTGCTCCCAGCGCGCATCGTTCGCTTTGAGATTGTCAACTTCCAGTTGATTCGGACCGCCGCCAGCCGCATGGACCCAGTGATGAGCGAAGGTCTCGGGGCTGTTCAACCACGCTTCGGTGCGCCATTCGTCGGGTTGATCGACTGAGCCCTTGGAGAAGTCGCCGTTGACGAGCAGATTTTTGCCGAGCGGCGCAGTGCCGTCGGCTCGCGCCGCGCCTGCGGAAAAAACTAGCAGCAAGGCGGCCAATATTACTCTGGTAACGCGGAGCGTAGCGGTCATCGATCAGATCCAGTTCCTTAAGCCGCTCTGCTGCAGCCACATCCGCGTATAATAGCCACTGCGCTCTATCGGCATCCCTGTCCATACGGGATAAAAGTAAATGAATAGCACTACCGCTCCGGCGACGAAGAGTGCGGCTACGTATTTGCCCGCATAGTCAGTATAGATCAGCAAATAGACATAGATTCCAACTATCGCCAATGCGCTGAGCATCCCGGCGATGTACCCCAATCCGAGCAGCAGCGCGGCGAACATTGTGAGCATCAGCGCCGAGTGCTCAAACGGATCGCCGCGTCCCTCCCAACATCCGGCCAGCACGAGCGCGAGCGCCACGTATCCCAGGTAAACCGACGCCATGTAGTGATAGAGAAAAAGCGTGCGTCCGATCGGGATCCAGATGACGATATACGACAGGTAGCCAATCACGAGGAACCAGCGCGCCAGCGACGGCCGCTCGATCGCATGCACCGCGGTGATCGTGATCCCGGTCAGCGCGCCCCACCAGATAAGCGGGTTGCCGCCGCCCCAAATCGTCGCAACTACAGGTCCCGAGGCCGGGAAATTTTGCCAGTAGGCGATAGGCCGCAACATCAGCGGCCAGCTCCACCACGGCGACGAGTACGGATGGGTAGCGGTCGAGACGCTGTTCTCGTACCAAATCACCTGGCCGTAATAGTGAAAGAGATCCTCGATCCCTGACCAGTAACCTTCCGTGAAGTGAAGCGTGAAAGTGGCGAGATATGCGATCGTCGCGACACCGCCCACGATCGCGAGCGTGCCGGCGAGACGGCTGTCGCGCGCCGTTCGGCGGATGGTCGAATCCTCGATAGACTCGCGCGCCGGCGCCGCGTAGTCGCGCCATACTACGTAGATCAGAAATCCGGTCACGAGCAGGAACGTGATCGCGGGAATATATAGTTTCGAGCCGAGGCAGAGTCCGAGTGCGATTCCTATTCCGATCAGCAAGCGCCGGCGCGCCCGCGGATCGCTAGTATCGACAAAAACGAAGAATAGCCAGTAGGCAAATGCCGCGCAGGTCAAATAGACGATATCGATCACGCCGATACGGGAATCGACCAGGTAAAGTCCATCGATCATTATGAATAGCGCCGCCAGCCCCGCCGCCAGCCGCGATCGCGACATCCTGCGCACCAATAAATAAGTGATCCCCACCAGCAGCGTGCCGAGCGTCGCATTGCCGACGCGCCATCCCCAGGAATGGTCGCCGAACAGGTAGATTCCCAGCGCGATCACCATCTTCGCCAGCGGCGGATGGGGATCGAGAAACGACTCGGAACGCAGGTAGTGGCGCGCCTGCGCGACGAAATGAACCTCGTCGAAAACAATCTCGGGCGGCGTCGCGAGACGCCAGAAGCGCGTGAAACCGGCGACCACGAGCATTGCCGCGGTCACGATAGTGTCGACCCGCAGCCATTCAAGCGGCGCGCTCGGCTCCGCGTTGTCGGAAACCTCCAGCGCGGCTTTCTCGCGGGCCTTCTCGCCCATCCGGCGCAGCGCTTGCAGCAGTGCGCCTTCCTGGGCTCCGCCCTTGGCCTGCAGAAGGGTCACGCCATAGTAAACTGCGATGCCCAGCGCGATTACGTTCAGCACGGACGCGAACATCGCGAGCCCGTCGCGGCCGTTGAGGAACACGACCGTCGTCAGCGTGTGCAGGACGTAGGCGAGGTTGAAGCATCCCGTTACGGTTACAAGCCCGAACACGATCATCATCTCGGTCGATTCGAGCGCGAGCGGGATCGCGAGCACGACCGCGGGGATCACGTAACGCTCATGCATCCGCGGCGCGACCATGAAGAAGCCAAACACTGCGATGAACGCGGCATAGAAGAGCCGCTCTGCGTTGCGCGTGCGCGCGACGATCCACGCGATATAGGCATAGAGCGGAATCAGCAGGCTCATCCCCAGCGCGAAGTATGAAACGCCGCCGATAGTGTCGCCGTCGTTGCTGCGCAGGCCGCCAATCAACGCCATCAGGTTGAAGGCGTTGACGGAGGTTTCGTGATAATAGGCTGCCGTCGAAGTATAGAGCTTGATGATCCAGTTCCATTCGTGACCGATCTGGAAGGGCGCGATACCGATAAAGAACGCGCCGATGAACGCTGCGGCCGACGACACCCACGTCATGAACGGCGTCTCGAGCATCGTCCAGAGCGCCAGCATCGGCAGGATCATCAACCCCTGCGGCTTGATCAGCACCGAGAGCGCCGCGACCGCCCATGCCAGCTCGAAGCGCTCGGCCAGAATCGCAATCAGGGTGAGAATCGTCGTCAGCGTGAGAATCGAGTCGCTCTGCCCCCAGACGATCGTGTCGTATAGGAGCGCGGGATTGAGCGCGACCATCAGCATCGCGAGCACGGCGAACTGCGCACGCGGACCGCGCTTCACGTAGATGTAAATCGCGAGCGCGAGCGCGAAATCCGCGATGAGCGGCGGGCTTTTTACGATGATGTCGAGGACGTCGCCCGAGGCATTGACGGCATGCGCGACGAGGCCGCAGACCCACAGCATGTACAGGTAGCCGGGCGGGTAATCGAGAAAATATCCGGACTGGTATGTCTGCGCGGGCCCGTGGTCCGCGATCTGCAGCGCCCACGATTCATAGGTGCCCACGTCGACGCGGAAGCCGGGAAAAAGATTGAGCAGAACCAGCTTGACCAGCGCGATCGCAACCAGGATCGCGATCGCATTGACCATGTCGCTCGAAAGCGGCCGGACCGTGGTCGCGTACGCGTAGGAAAGAATCGCAAGCAGGATGACTCCTGAAATCAGGCCCGCGAAATTGCCCGTCACCGGCCCCGGCGGCGCTGCCGCTGCGAACGCAATGAGGCCGAGCAGTATCGCCAGCCATGAGCGCCACGGCCGCGCTAGCGCACTTGGCTCCTTGTTTTCAAGAAGCATCAACTCAGCCACCCTTCGTAAATCTTCACCAAAAGTGCTCGCTCCGGCGCGAGTAAGATACCGATTTGTGGGCGCGCGATGAACAGCCTCGCACCACGGCGACTTTTCACATCGGTCCCGACGCGACTATGATGCCGCATCTGCTGGCCGAGGAGACCACTTCGATGCGCCTGATCCATACGCTGCACGAACCGTCGGGTCCGGGTCCCCATCCCACGATCATCGCGATGCATGGCTTCGGCGCCAACGCGCTCGACCTGCTCGGCCTCGCCCCGTACATCGCCGACGGCCAGTTCATGGTCATCTGTCCGCAAGGACCGCTCGAAGTGCCGATCGGACCGACGCGCGGCTACGCATGGTTCCCGATTCGGATGGGCGGGACGCCCGACCGGGTCGCGATCGAGGATGCGCGCAAGGCCGCGACCGAGTTTATCAACGAAGCGTTCGCGCGCTATCCGATCGACAAGCGCAAGACCGTGCTGCTCGGCTTCAGCCAGGGCGGGATGATGGCGTATCGCATCGCGCTCAGGAATCCAACGCGCTTCGCCGCGCTGGTGGGGCTCTCAACTTTCCTGCCGCCGGAGATTAAAGAGGAAGCTGGCGATCCAGCCGCGCTCGAAGTGCTGCCGACGCTGGTGCAGCACGGCCGTGCCGACGACATGATCGAAATTACGCGCGCGCGTGCCTCAATCGAAACGCTGCGCGAGCTTCGCGTCCCGGTACAGTTCAAGGAGTACGATTGCGGCCACGAGATCACCGCCGAAGTGCTGCAGGATCTTTCGAGCTTCCTGACTGACAAGGTGCTGTCGCCGATCATCTCGGCGTAACAATCAGTCCTCGACGATCGCAACCGGCCGCACCCATCCCGCGCTCGCGCCGGTGATCTTGATCGGCAGCGCGCTCACGATAAATCCGTGCGGATATGGGATTGCGCCGAGGTTGGCGAGCTTCTCCATATGAAGATGCTCGCGCGCGCGGCCCACGAAGTGCGCCGGAAAAAACGGATCGGGCTGGCCCTCGCGAAACGCGCGCTGCATCGTCGCGAACGACACGTCCATCGCAATTCCGTCGATTCCGATCAGCTTGACGCCGTGGTCGAGCAGGTAATGCTGCCCTTCAACCGAGAGGCCGGCCTGCCGCCGCGTGTATTCGTGGACGTCTTCGATAAACTCGTCGGCGCCCGTCCACAGCAGCACGATATCGAGCGGCTTCAGACGATAATCGATATGCTCCAGCTCGCGCTCGATGTCCTCGATGGTAATGTCTTCGCCCTGGCGATGGCGAAAGTCGAGCCGCACGCCCGGTCCGTAGCACCATTCGAGCGGGATCTGATCGATCGTGCGTGCCGGACGCCCTTCGCATAGCGGACCGAAATGCCACGGCGCATCGATATGGTTCCCCGCGTGACCGGTGAGCGTGATCGTTTCCCATCCAAGTCCCATCGATTCTGGATAGTCGCCGACCGCCGAGCCCTTGAACAACTTGAGCATCGCGCGCGCCCCTTCGTCGTGCTCGACGCGTTTGAATCGATACGTCCAGGGCGCGACGGGAGCAGCTTCGAGCGGAACGCCGATGTCGATAATTCTCATGACGACCTCGTGAAAAAATTCTATCCGCGCGCGATTCGTGCGTGAACCATGTTAAACTTCGCCCGATGGCCCGACGATCGAAGAATGATGCGGCGAGCAGGTTCGCCGAGTTGATTGAGACGGTTCACGAGCTGCGCAAGAAATGCCCCTGGGATCGCGCGTTGCGGCTGCGCGATACGACGCGGCACATGCTCGAAGAAGCCTACGAAACAGTGGACGCCATCAGCTCAGGCGACAAGGGCGACGCCGCCGAGGAGCTCGGCGACCTCATCGTACAAACCCTCTACGTCGCTGAGATTCTCGGCGAGCAATCGAAATACGACATCGCATCGGTCCTCGCTGAGGCCCAGGTGAAGCTCGTGCGGCGGCATCCGCATGTTTTCGCCAACGGCAAGGCGGTGACCGTCGCAAAGGTGATCGAGAACTGGGAGCGCATCAAGGAGAAAGAAGCAGCGGCAAAGGGCCGGCCAAAGGGTTTGAAGAGAACGGGACACGGCTTGCCCTCCTTGATGCGCGCGGAGAAGCTCGGCGAAAAAGCGCGCCGGCGCGGAATGGACTGGCCAAATATCCACGGCGTGCTGGAGCAGGTCCGCGAAGAACTCGCCGAAGTCGAGGACGCGCTGAAGCGCGGCGACGAAAAGGCGGCTGGGATGGAGCTCGGCGACATGATGCTCGCGCTGGCGAACGCGCCCCGCTTCATCGCGCACAACGCCGAAGAGACGCTGCGCCGGGCCTGCGAAAAATTTATCGACCGCTTCGATGCGCTGGCAGAACTCGCAAAATCGAAGAAGCTCAATTTAAAGCGAATGAAGCCGCGTGAAATCGAAAAGCTGTGGCAGCAAGTGAAACGCAAACGAGCCTGACTATCGCTCGGCAATGTCCATGATAAATCTGAATTGCTGTTATGAATATTCTCTCACATGAATATTCTCAGTAGTTGCGGCCATCGGAAGCGCGATCCGCGCCACCCATATTGACCCACCCAGCGGGCGCTGTTAATTAAAAAGGGTTATGCCGCATATTCCAGTTCATCCGTCGGCGCAGAAGCGCCATCGTCAGAACCTTAAACGCGCGGAGCAAAATCGCCTCGTCCGCAGCCGCGCGCGCTCCGCCGCCAAGGACGCCCAGGTCGCGATCGAAGGCAGCGACGAGGCCAAGGCGCGCGCCCAGCTCAAGCAGGCGACCAAAGTGCTGTATAAAGCTGCGAGCAGCGGGACGATCCACCCCAATACTGCCAGTCGCAAAGTGGCCCGCCTGTCGGCGAGTCTCCATCGCAAGTTCGCGAAAACAGCAAATTAAAAGATCATCACGAAGGCACCAAGGACACTAAGGTCAGAAGCAAGGATCTTAGTGTCCTTCGTGTCTTTGTGGTGATCTTCTTCTGATCCTTTAGATTTCGGCTCAACGATCCCCAGCGCCTGCTCCCGTCAGTTCCAGAACCAGTCCAGCCAGCGCCTCGTCGCGCTCGCGCAGCTCGCCGTTCTTGAAATCCGCGTCCATCGTGCACGCGCGCCAGTAGGCGCGCTCGATCGCATCGAGGCCGAGGCGTCGGGCACCTTCGGTCGCTCGCATGGCGAGACCGCTCTGCGGCGGGAGACCCAGCGCCGACGCGATCTCACCGCTCGAGCGCCGTGCCTTGGACATCGTTGCCGCTATCATCATGCGGCGTAGCAGCGGAATCACTTCGACCGCGAGAATCTCGAACACGTCGCGCCCAAGAGCCAACGAGCGCTGCAATTGCGCGAGCGCCATCGTGGTGCGCCCGCGCGAGATGCTCTCGGCCAGCTCGAACGCCTCGGGCATCCGGCGCGCGCCCTGCTCGTCCAGATCGGCGGCCTGGATCGGCTTGCCCTCCGCCGCGAAGATGCGCGCCTTCTCGACTGAGTTGGCGATCGCGGCAAGATCGGAAGCATGTCTGGAGATCAAAAGATCGACAGCTCCCGGCGCGAGGCGAAGTCCTACCGACTGCGCGAAGGCCTGTACGTATTGATCGAGCTGATTGTCAAAGGGCCGCATGCAATTGACAAGCAGGCCCGAGGCTTCCGCTGCGCGTCTGACTTTCGCGGCGGCGTTGTCGCGCTCGTAGAGCAGCACGAGATGATTCGGGCCGCGCGTATCTGCGACTGCTTCGGCGAGCGCATTCTCGTCGGAGCCGCCGCGCTTCGTTTCCGCGCCATCAGTAGAATCGCCCTCGTCGGCTTTTTCGCGCCGCGAGCGCAGGACGCGGCATGCGACGAGTTTCTTTGCCGCGAACAGGTCGGGCTCGCGTATCTCGCTCAAAACTTCGCCGTAGTCACTGCCGCTGCCGATTTGGAAAGATCGATACTTGAAACCCTCGGCGGCGAGCCGGCGCGCCACCAGGTCGAGCGCATACTCGCGCAGGAACGCATGCGGTCCGAAAATCAGGATGACCGGCGGCAGCTTCCGGGTGTTTATCGATCGAAAAAACGCGAGCGCGTTTTCGACGGGCATGGGGCGTTAGAAGCCCTCGGCCATCTGCGAGTACAGGTTCTGCGCGATCTGTTGCATCAGCGCCCCCTGGTAGAACGAGGTCTGCGTATCTGCCACCTGGATGTCCTGCATTTGCGCATAGTCGCCGCCACGCAGGTTCTGTTTGAGGAAGCTTGGCGTCGTCGTGGTTATAGACTGCGCTACCACTGGCGCATGTTGCAGGCCGGTTACACCGCGAGTCTGCCACACGATTTTGTTTTCACGCGTATCTTTGAGCCGCGCCGAGATCATCATGGTTTGATCGTAGATCGTCGGTTCGAGCGCAGAGTTGAAAGAGCTGGGCAGCGTATCGGCGGAGTTGATCGAACCGGTCAGGATCAAGTCGGCCTGTGACGGACTGTCAACGACCTGCAATCGATCGTGGAGCGCGATTTCGTCCTTCATGTAGCGCATGAACTGGTCGTTGAGCCCCGTGAAGCGCGTCTTGTTGGTGAACTTATCGACGTAGATCGTCTTCGCGCCACCCGGCAGCGCCTCACCTGAGCCGGCAAAGTGATAGCCACATCCGGCCAGAAGCGGGATGACCATCAAGAGCGCCGCGAAGCCGACGCTACTCAGTCTTCGTCGCATCGCTGTTTTCACCCTTCTGCCTGAGACTCAACCGCCCCGCGATCTGATCGATAACGCCGTTGACGAAACGGCCCGACTCCTGATCGCCGTAGGCCTTAGCCAGCTCGATCGCTTCGTCAATCGTCACTCGCGCGGGAATATCGTCAACATAGAGCAGCTCGTAGAGCGCCAGCCGCAGGATATTATGATCGACGCGCGAAAGCCGTCCGATCGACCAGTTCTCGAGCGCCGCCGCGATATGCTTGTCGAGCGCTTCCTTCTCCTTGCGCACGCCATCGACCAGGCCGAGCGCAAACTTGCGCGCGCGCTCGTCGGCGGTAAAGTCCTCGAAGAACTGCACGAGGTCCTCGTTGGTGGAAGTGCCGCAGATGTCGTTGCGATAGAGCGCCTTGAGCGCGAGCTCACGGCCGAGATGCCTAAGTCCCATAACTTCTCGCGCGTTCGGAACGTGCTCCGTCAGTTAGCCAGCTTCAGATGCGAAAACAGATGGCCGAGCTTTTCTTTCTTGGTGCGCAAATAGGAGATATTGCCCGAGTGCGGCTCGACCTCGATCGGCACCCGCGCGACGCTCACGCCGTAGCCTTTGAGGCTTTCGATCTTGTGCGGATTGTTGGTCAGGAGCCGCGCCTCGCCCACACCGAGGTCGCGCAGAATTTGCGCGCCGATCCCGTAGTCGCGGAGATCTTCCTCGAAGCCGAGATGCAGGTTTGCCTCGACCGTGTCCATCCCCTGGTCCTGCAAAGCGTAGGCGCGAATCTTGTTGCCGAGCCCGATTCCGCGCCCTTCCTGATGCAGGTAGATGATGACTCCGGCGTCAGCTTCCATGATTCGCGCGATCGCCTCTTCGAGCTGCGCGCCACAGTCGCATCGCGCACTCGAAAACACGTCGCCCGTGAGGCACTCCGAATGGAGTCGCACGAGAGCGGGACGACCGCCGCCAACGTTGCCCTTGATTAAAGCAAGATGCTCGCGGCCATCGACGATGTTTCGATAAACGACCGCGCGCAGCCCGCGCCCGCTCGCGATCGGAAACGGAACTTCGGAAACGCGCTGCACCAGCACTTCGTTGGTGAGGCGATAAGCAATCAAATCCTTGATGAAACAGAGCGGCATCTCGTGCCGCTTGGCGAACTCGGCGAGATCGGGGAGCTGAGCCGCTTCGCCGTCCTCGCGCAAGATAGTGCAGAGCGCGGCCGCCGGACGCATTCGCGCCGAGCGCACGAGATCAACCGCGCCCTCGGCCCTGCCGAGGCGCATCATGACACCGCCGCTCAATGCCATCAGCGGCAGCACATGCCCCGGCATCACGATACTTTCGGGCCCCGACGTCGTATCGGCAAGCACACCGACGGTGCGCGCGCGATCGGGCGCGGAGATTCCGGTAGTCACGCCTTCGCGCGCTTCGACCAGCGCACCGGCCTGCTCGGCGGCGTCGGTGTCGTCGGACGAAGTCGCGAGCGGGATACCCAACTCGCGAAAGCGTTTGTCAGTCAGCGCAACCGAGACCACGCCGCGCGCCTCACGCGCCATGAAGTTGACGTGGTCGGGCGTGACCTTCTCTGCCGCCATCACGAGGTCGCCTTCGGCGTCCGCGCGCTCCTCGGCGAGCATGACGACCATCCGGCCTTCGCGAATCTGATTGAATGCGTCTTCGAGCGTAGCTGATGCCATCGGACCACCCGCGAACTTCAGATATTACCACCGCCCGAAGAACGCAACCAGTGGCACAACCAAACGAGCGTTAGGCGTCAGGAGAGCTTGCGCGAGCGCCGTTGGGGTTCGGCTTCGATCAGGAGATCGGGGCCGATGGGACGGGCTATCAGGCGACCCATCGAGAGCGCGTCGCGGACGCGCCGGAAGCTGAGGCCATCGACCGCGGAGGTGCCGCCGCCGATGATCCGCGGCGCGACGAAGAACGCGACGCGATCGATTACGCCAGCCTTGAGCGCTGACGCCGCAGTGTGCGCCCCGCCCTCGAACAGCACTTTGTTAATGCCGCGGCGGCCAAGCTCTTTCATAGCGGCGCGCAGATCGATCTCGCCGTCTTTTTCGGCTGCCGCTACGACTTCAACATTTGCGCGCGTATACAGTTTGCGGGCGCGCGCCAGATTTTTCGGGATCGTGATGAAGATCGTCCCGGCATTCGATCTCTGCGTGAAGACGCGAGACTTCGCCGGCGTGCGCAGCTTTGCATCGACGACAACACGCAGCGGATCGCGGCCGTCCTTCGCGCGGCAGGTGAGCCGCGGATTATCGGCGATCACGGTGCCGGCGCCGACGATGACGGCGTCACATTCGCGGCGCCATCGATGCACTAGCGCGCGCGACTCGTCGGAGCTGATCCACTTCGAGTCGCCGCTCTTCGCTGCGATACGTCCATCGAGCGACATCGCAAGCTTCAGCAATCCGAATGGGCGCCCGCGCGTCACGCGCGTGATGAAGCCTTCGTTCACCTGGCGCGCCGACGCCTCGAGCAACCCGACGGACACCTCGATTCCGGCGCGGCGCAGGATTGCAACGCCACGTCCTCGCACCGGAGGATAAGGATCGATCGTCGCGACCACGACGCGCGCGATTCCCGCATCAACCAGGGCTTTCGCGCACGGCGGAGTTTTGCCCTGGTGCGCACACGGCTCGAAAGTCACGTAGGCAGTCGCGCCGCGTGCACGCGAGCCAGCCTCTCGCAGCGCTTCGGTCTCGCCATGCGGCCGTCCGCCGACAGCAGTCGCGCCGCGCCCGATCACTTTGCCGCCGCGCACGATCACGCAGCCCACGGCGGGATTCGGCGAGGTCAGGCCGACGCGTCCCTCGGCGAGAGCCAGGGCCTCGCGCATGAAGCGTTCGTCGAGCGACGCGTTCGCCATGATTCGTTCTAGGACTGGTCGGACTTCTTGTCGCCGCGCGGGCTACCCTTGCGCTGGCGAATCAGGTCTTCGAGCTCGTGCATGAACTCGTCGATATCCTTGAACGAGCGATACACCGACGCGAAGCGCACGTAGGCGACCTGGTCGATCTTGTGCAGCTCGTTCATGATCGCGCCGCCGATAAACGAGCTCGCCACCTCGCGATCGCCCTGCTCGTTCACCGCGGTCTCGATATTGGCAACGACCTGCTCGATCGTTTCCATCGAGACGGGTCGCTTCTCGCAGGCGCGCTTGAGCCCCGCGATGATCTTCTGCCGGTCGAACGGCTCGCGGCGCCCGTCCTTCTTGACCACCATCGGCGCCTGCTCTTCGACGCGCTCGTAGGTGGTGAAGCGCTTGCGGCACGAGGTGCAGGCGCGCCTGCGCCGGATCATCGATCCGTCGGCCGAAAGGCGCGAATCGACGACGCGGTTTCCGCGATGCCGGCAGAAGGGGCAGCGCATGGCTAAGTGATCGCGAGCGGAGGCGCCAAAAATGACGCGGCGGCACCAGGCCGCCGCGCCAACGAGTTACAAAACGCGAACGATGAGTTCAGTGAGATCAGCTCTTGTGAGCCTCGATATATGACACGACGTCCTTGACGGTGCGAATCTTCTCCGCGTCCTCGTCGGAGATCTCGATATTGAACTCTTCTTCGAGCGCCATCACGAGTTCGACGATATCGAGCGAATCCGCACCCAGGTCTTCGATAAACGACGCTTCGGGCGTGACTTCGTCGGACGCAACGCCGAGTTGCTCGGCGATCTTCTCACGAACCTTGTTTTCGATGTCCGCTGCCATCGTGCTCTAGTTCCTCCTGGCGGTCCGGCGTTGGGCCGGCCTCACGTCTTAATGAAATCCTTTGTACCGCGAAGCCCCTGGCACGCCTTCGATTGACGGGTGCAAAAAGTACATTGGAGCGGCACGCTGGTCAATTGTGTCGCCAGCATAGGGGCTTGATCAAATCTACGCAAGTTGACTGGTCGCGTCCGGCTTCGCCCTCACTATGCCTTGTCGGCGCGCGCTGCGTCGCCGACGGCCTTGTACGATGCCAGGTCTTCGAGCGGGCGCACTTTTATCGAGCGATACGCGCGGCGCATCAGGCCCATCAGCACCCGGCCGCATCCGAATTCGATCGCGTCGGTTACGCCGAGCTGCGCGATCACGTTCATCGTTTCTTCCCATCGCACCGGCGACGTGATCTGTCCGATAAGGAGCGGCACGACGCGCGACGGATCCCGATTCGGCTCGGCAGTCACGTTTGCGACCACGGGAAATTTGAACTGTCCCACTTTGAGCGCATTCAGCACCGGCGTCATTCCATCCTGCGCGGGCTTCATCAGCGGACAATGGAAAGGTGCGCTCACCTTGAGCTCGACAGACATCGTCGCGCCGCGTTCCTTGGCGAGCTCGAGCGCCCTGGCGACGGGCTTGGCATGTCCCGCGATCACGATCTGGCCGGGCGCGTTGAGATTTGCCGGCACGGCGATCTCGCCGCCGCTCGAAACCGTCGCGCAGATATCTTTCACCTGCGGCAGCTCGAGGCCGATAAGCGCCGCCATCGCACCCTGCCCCGGCGGACACGCCTCCTGCATCAGCCGGCCGCGCTCGCGAACCGCGCGCACCGCATCGGCAAATTGAAGCGCGCCAGCCGCAACGAGCGCGCTGTATTCGCCGAGGCTGTGACCGGCAGCCACATCCGCGCGCGGCTCGAACTCGGATTCATAGACGCGCAGCGCCGCGATCGCCGCAGTGACCATCGCAGGCTGGGTATTAGCGGTGAGCCGCAGCTCGTCCTCGGGTCCTTCGAAGCAGAGCTTTGAGAGCTTGAAGCCAAGGGCCTCGTCGGCTTCTTCGAAGGTACGCTTTGCGATCTCGAAGTTCTGGCAAAGTTCGACACCCATGCCGACGCGCTGGGCGCCTTGGCCGGGAAACAGGTAAGCGAGTTTCATCGTGTGCGCGGGCCTCGAAGATAGATGCGGTTCTTAATGTTTGGTTGGCGGTTCGAGCGGCGGCTCGGCCGGCTTGGTCTGTTCTTTCGCAGGCCGCTCGCCATTGGCCGCCGATCCGTTGGATGCCGATCCATTGAGAACGGGGGCGGTTTCGACCGAGGGCCGCGGAGCAACGTCATGGGGCGCGGCGCCATTTGCGGTCAGGAGCTCTCCGGTGCGCTTGCGATCAGGCGCGGTGCGCTCGGGCGCCTCGCCGGTCTTCGATGGATCGCCATCCTTGGGATGACGTTGCAAGCGCTCGCGCATCCTGCTGAACAGCGCTCTGATGCCCTTGCCGCCGGCGGGCTTGAGTGGAACGGACGGCTGAATCTTGGCGAGGATATCGAGAATCTCGGGATTCACCTGCTTCACGAGCGCTTCGTGTGCAGCGGCCCGAAGCGCGTTGCGGATGGCATGCGAGTTCGACGATCCATGCGCGATTATCGACACGCCGCTCACGCCGAGCAGCGGCGCGCCACCGTACTCGTGCGGATCGAGCTTGGTGCGCATCTCCGACAGATGCTTGCGCACCAGCAGATATGACAGCCGGCCGCGCCAGTTCGCCGTGAACAGCTCGCGCAGATTGCCGAGCATGAACGACGCCATGCCCTCCATCGTCTTGAGCGCGACGTTGCCGGTGAAGCCGTCGGTGACGATCACGTCGACCGCTCCCGCCATCAGGTCGCCGCCCTCCACGTTGCCCTCGAAGTGCAGGGGGAGGGCGCCGCCGACGGGCTCGGCCGCGAGCAGCTCGTGGGCGCGGCGGGTCAGCGCGTTTCCCTTGCCGGGCTCGGCGCCGATGGTGAGCAGCCCGACCCTGGGGACGGCGGTGCCGAGCGCGATCTGCGCGTAGGCCACCCCGAGCTGGCCGAACTGGACGAGCATCTCCGGCTTCGGGTCGGCCGT